>CACZVX010000013.1 GCA_902784755.1 uncultured Prevotellaceae bacterium | reverse complement strand
AACTGCATCTGCAGTTTCATCATGTCCCAAGTATCCTTGGTAAGACCAGACATGTCATTCAGTATCTCCAACTGACGGTCGAGCATCAGCAGCGTATAGTACATATTGGCAATACCACTCACAATTTTGGTCTTCACCACCACCTGATAGTCCTTGATAGCCAACAGTGCCATTTGGGAACTACGTTTCTGGTTGAGCAAATTGCCAAAGAGATCCACGGTCCACGAGGCATTCAAAGGCATGGAATAAGTCTGCGAAGCCTTACCGAAATCCCATGAGGAGAGCACGCCCTGCGGTGAGAACGTCACCTGAGGCAGGAAGGCCAGTTTGGACATCTTGAGCTGTGACTCCACAATCTGCACATTAAGGGCGGCATTGAGGAGGTCGGGGTTCTTATCGAGTCCCTGTTGAATCAGTGCCTGCAACTGTGGGTCGGTAAACACCTGACGCCAGGGGAGATTTGCGAAGGTCGTAGTGTCGGCGGTTGCCTTCAGGGTATCTACATCACTCACAACATCGCGGATGATGCCTTTGGTGTTGACCTCAGGACGCTCATATTTGGTGTAAACGCCGCAACTGCTAAGAAGAGCAACTGCCGACATCATAAATAATATATACTTTTTCATTTCACGTAATCTTTATTTGTTATTTCCATCGGCTGGGTGTACTGAAGCAGTTCGGTATCCACATCAGCATCATCGTCTTCGAACTTCATCGGCTTGAACTTCTCCTGCAGTGACTGGAAGATAACGAACAGTCCGGGCACGACGATAATCTGTAAGAGCGTACCTATCAACATACCGCCCACAGCAGCTGCGCCGAGCGTCTGGTTACCGTTCTTGCCCACACCCGATGCAAACATCATGGGCAGCAGTCCGATTACCATGGCCAACGAGGTCATCAGGATAGGACGCAGACGGGCTGCGGCACCAAGAATGGCCGACCATGTGATGGCCATACCAGTCTGACGACGTTCGAGCGCGAACTGTACTATCAGGATGGCGTTCTTAGCCAACAGACCGATAAGCATGATGAGCGAAATCTGCATGTAGATATCGTTGGCATGGCCGAAGAGCATCGTGAAGAGGAAACAGCCAGCTAGGCCGAAGGGCACGGAGAGCACCACAGCCAGCGGCAGGATGTACGACTCGTATTGTGCCGACAGGATGAGGTAAATAAACATGAAGCAGAGCAGGAAGATCATCCACGTAGAGTTAGAAGCCTTGGCCTCCTCACGCGTCAGTCCGCTAAACTCATAGGAATATCCTGCCGGCAATGTCTGTGCAGCCACTTCTTCAAGGGCTTTGATAGCCTCACCGGTAGAGACACCGTCGGCCACCGTTGCCTGTACGTTGATAGAGGTGAATAGGTTGAAGCGGTTGATGTTGGCCGGACCATAAACACGCTCCAGATGGCAGAACTCATTGACAGGTGCCATACCGGCTCCTGTGCGTACATATATATTATTAAGCGATTCCTGAGTCATGCGTGTCTCGGGAGCACCCTGCACCATGACACGGTAGAGTTTACCGTAGCTGTTGAAGTTAGAGGCATAGAGACCGCCATAGTAACCCTGCAGTGTGGAGAGCACCACGCGGGGCGAGATGCCAGCCTGCTTACACTTGGCCACATCGACATGAATCATGTACTGCGGATAGTTAGGGTTGTAACTGGTCTGAGCACGGCTCACCTCCGGCCGCTCATTGTAGGCCTTGAGGAAGTCCTGAACGACATTATAGAACTTGTTCAAGTCGCCACCAGTACGGTCCTGCATGACAACGGAGATACCGTTTGAAGCCGAGTAACCCTGCACCATAGGCGGTGCGAAAGCCAGAATAGAAGCATCCTTGATGTGGGCAGTCTTCATGAACAACTGGGCCTGGATGCCCGTCACGGCATCTGGGTCGAGGAAGAAACGGTAGATACCGTCGCCCTGCCACAGTCCGCTGATCTTCCACCATAATCCGTGCTGGCGGTCCTCGAAGGGCTTCAGTTTGATGATAAACGTGGCCTGGTCACTTCCAGAACCGGCAATGAAGTTGAAACCCTGCAATTGCTCTCGGCTCTGCACGGCGGGGAAGGCGGCAATGATGGAATCCACCTCATTGATAACCTGTTGGGTGCGAGCCACAGAAGTAGCCGGCGGCATGGTGATGGTACAGAACATCACGCCCTGGTCTTCGTCGGGCACAAGACCGGTCTTCGTTGTAAACATAGTGACGCCCAGCACGACAACACCCAGAATGACCGTCGTGATGACGGCGATGGGCTTGTGCACCAGTTTCTGCACAGCATTCTTATACTTCGTGTTCATTGCGTTGAACGACGTATTGAACGACGTATGGAAGCGGTCGAGCAGCGACATTTTCTTCTCGTGGCCTTCTTTGTCATGCGGTTTCAGGAAGATGGCACAGAGAGCCGGTGACAGCGTCAGAGCGTTAGCGGCCGAGATAACGATGGCGATGGCCATGGTCAGACCGAACTGCTTATAGAATGTTCCGGTAACACCGCCCATGAACGACACGGGGATAAACACCGAGGCCATCACCAGCGTAATGGAGATAATGGCTCCCGAAATCTCGTTCATGGCATCGATGGAAGCCTGCAAGGCACTCTTGTAACCGAGGTCGAGTTTAGCATGTACAGCCTCAACTACCACGATGGCATCGTCAACCACAATTGCGATGGCCAGCAGCAAGGCTGAAAGTACGAGCAGGTTGATGGAGAAGCCCAACACATTGAGGAAGAAGAAAGTACCGATAAGCGATACGGGAACGGCAATCAACGGAATCAGCGTGGAACGCCAGTCCTGTAAGAAGACGTACACCACGAGGAACACCAGAATGAGAGTTAGGATAAGCGTGAAGACCACCTCCTCGATAGACGCGAAGAGGAACTCCGTAACGTCCATGTTGATGCGGTATTCCAACCCCGGCGGGAACGACTTAGCTTGTTCTTCAAGCACTTTCTTACAATCGCGGGCAATCTGCGTGGCGTTTGAGCCGGCCACCTGCTGAATCATACCCATCACTGAGGGCATACCATTGTCACGCATGGCCACACTATAGGTCAACGCACCAAGTTTAATGTCGGCCACATCTTTCAGTTTCAGCGTCTGACCACTGGCATCGCTTGAAATGATGATGTTGCCAAATTCCTCAGCCGTCTTCAGTCGGCCGGTGTAGCGCATGTCGTATTCGAAAGCCACGTCACTCTGCTCGCCGAACTTACCCGGGGCAGCCTCGATATTCTGTTCTGCCAGCACACCGGTAATGTCGGTAGGCATCAGGCCGTGCTGCTTCATCACGTCGGGCTTCAGCCAAATGCGCATGGAGTAGGTTTTCATACCCGGAGACTGCACATCGCCGACACCCTCCACACGTTTCAGCGCCGGAATGACGTTGATGTTAGCATAGTTGGTGATGAACTCGTCATCGTAGCGGCCATCGGGCGAGACCAGTGCATACATGAGAACCTGCGAATTCTGACGCTTCTGTACCTGCACACCAATCTGAGTTACCTCTGATGGCAGCAGCGACTGTGCCTGCTGCACGCGGTTCTGCACGTTGACGGCACACATATCGGGGTTATAGCCCTGACGGAAAGTAATGGTAATGCTTGCCGATCCCGAACCGGCGGTAGAAGTGATATAGTCCATACCCTCCACACCATTGATGCTCTCTTCGAGCGGTGTGATGACGGAGTTTTTCACCGTCTCGGCATCGGCACCAGGGTATGAAGTCCATACGCTCACCGTGGCGGGAGCGATGTCGGGATACTGCTCAATAGGCAGTGATACCAATCCGATGACACCCAGGATGACGATCAGGATGGAAATCACCGTCGAGAGCACCGGACGTTTTATAAATGCGGTAAATGTCATAATCGTTTATTAAAAAGTTATCCTATTACTTCTGCAGTTCCTTGACTATTTCACCGGCGGTCATGGATCCAGCCTGATCTTTAATCTTTTTCTGATACTGCTCGGGTGTGATAGGTTTGATTTCCATTCCATCGGAGAGTTTGGTGATGCCATTGGTGACATACTTGTCGCCCACATTCAGTCCGCTGGTAACGATGAATTTGTTGCCGTCGTTCTGCGGATTGACAGTGATTTCAGTATACTTCACCTTGTTGTCCTTGCCCAATACATAGACAAATTTCTTGTCCTGGACCTGACTGACCACACTCTGCGGAATGACGATGGACTTAGCGTCAGCACGATTGATGACGATGGAACCCGAGCCGCCACTCTTGAGCAGACGCTCAGGATTGCTGAAGCGGGCGATCATCTGAATGGTACCCGTGGCGGGATCCACCACACCGCTGGCTTTCACCACACGACCTTCATGACTGTATTCAGTTCCGTCGGCCAACAGGAGTTTCACCGAGGGGAAACTGGCGATAGCGGCATTCATGCCACCAGCATTCTTCGACATGGAGAGCATATCCTTTTCGGTTACAGAGAAGTACACTTCCATCGTGCTATTGTTGGAAACAGTGGTCAAGGCAGGCGTGCTGGAAGCACTTACCATAGCACCCACCTTGTAAGGAAGGCTACCGATGACACCGCTCGTAGGACTCTTCACATAGCAGAACTGCAACATTTCCTTGGCATTGGCCAGTCCAGCCTTTGCCTGAGCGAGTTGGGCCATGGCCACATCGTAAGCATTCTTGGCACTTGAAAGTTCAAAGTCGCCAATCACCTTATTGTCATAAAGTTTCTTGGAATTTTCGTAAGTCAACTTCGAAGTGTTACACTGGGCTGTAGCAGTGTTGACGGCTGCCTGTGCCTGACGCACGCTGGCCTGATAGGTCTCATTGTCAATCACGAAGAGCAACTGGCCAGCACCAACCATCTGACCTTCCTTCACGCAAACACGGGTGATGAAGCCGGCAACCTTGGGGCGGATTTCAACATCCTGAATACCCTTGATGGTAGCCGGATAACTGGTCTGCAGCGATGCACTGCTGACACCTGCCGTCTCCACAGGATACTCATTGTCTCCGAAACTCATGCCGCCTTTCTTGCCGCCGCATGAAACCAGAAGTGCAGCAAGCGCTGCCATCATTAAAATTCTGTTCTTTTTCATACCTATTTTTATAATTAATACTTTAATAATCTATCCTACAGACAGGGGTTATCCTTAACCTCGGAAAGTGAAAACTTAAAAACTATCTTTAGTTTTCAAAATGCAAAGTTACAATAATTTACATTATTGCTCTCATTTCATCATCCATAATTAAGCAGAATTAACCAATTTTTTATTTATTAATCGGCGGAAACGAGCATTAAGACACTATTGAAGAAAAAAACAAACGTCACTAACTGAGTTATGACTTCACAGAAAGACCCATTTGTTTTGCTTTTTTCATCAGCAGTTCCATCAGCGGTTCACGCTCATTTGGAACCTTATTGTCAAGCACAGCATCCTTCAGGCATTGCTTCAAGGCACCTACTTCGCGTGAAGGTTTCAGATTGAACATCTCCATAATTTCGTTACCATCCACAACAGGCTGCAGCAAACGCTTATAGTCTTTCTCCTGCAGATCGGCAATCTTTTCGCGTACCATCCTGAAATTCTCACGGAAATGGGCTTTACGAACCTCGTTCTTTGAAGTGATATCAGCTTCACAAAGTGTCATCAAGTCATTGATATCATCACCGGCATCGTTCACCAGCCGGCGAACAGCACTGTCGGTCACTTCCTCATCGGCAATCACAATGGGACGCATGTGCAAATCCACCAGTTTCTGCACATACTTCATCTTTATGTCGAGTGGCATCTTCAACCGACGGAAAATATCGGGAACCATTTTAGCCCCTATGTAGTTGTGGTTGTGAAAAGTCCATCCAGCCACATTATCCCAACGTTTAGATTTTGGCTTTCCTATGTCGTGAAGAAGGGCCGCCCATCTGAGCCAAAGAGAAGAATCTTCACTTTTTGCAACGTTGTCAAGAACTTCAAGCGTGTGATAGAAATTATTCTTATGGGCACGTCCGTTTCGGGTTTCCACGATATCCAGATTGCACACTTCCGGAAGGAACTGCTGCAAGAGTCCGGTGTCATAAAGTTCATAAAGACCACGGCTAGGCTTATCAGTCATCAGGATCTTATTTAATTCTTCCTGGATACGTTCACCACTGATGATTTTCAACCGATATGCATTACGGGTAAGTGCATCACGCGTCTCACGGTCGATGTCAAACTTCAACTGTGCGGAAAAACGAACTGCCCGCAACATACGCAACGGATCATCAGAGAAAGTAATGTCAGGATCAAGCGGAGTGCGGATGATTCCATCTTCCATGTCGTAGAGACCGTCGAAAGGATCTATCAATTCTCCGAAACGACTCTTGTTCAGACAGATAGCCAAAGCATTTATAGTGAAATCACGGCGATTCTGATCATCTTCCAAGGTTCCGTTTTCCACAATTGGTTTCCGTGAGTCATGACTGTAGCTCTCCTTACGGGCACCCACGAATTCCACTTCAATAAATGAAGAATGCAGAGTGTGGAACGTAGAATTATGATTACCTTTTTTTGCAAGGGGGACGACGACGGCAGATTCTTTATTCTTTACTCCAGAGCTTTCACTTATTTTCACCTGTGCAGTTCCGAAATTCTTGAACACAGAAAGGTGAGCCTTTTTACCAAGCTTCTCCTTCAGTCGGGTGGCAACTTCTATGCCACTTCCAACCACTACCACATCAATATCTTTAGAAGGACGTTCCAGAAAAAGGTCACGCACATAACCTCCAACGACATAACAATCCATTCCTAGTTCATCTGCGGAATCAGAAATCAGTCGGAATATTTCTTTGTTGAGAAGTTCTGCTAACTGTGCGTCGCTATAAAGTATCATACTTTTTCTTTTGCGGCTGCAAAGGTAAGAAAAAAAACGCAGATATCCGAATTATTTGGAGATTTTATAAAACGCCATTGCCCTGGCATACAAAAAACATTCAGCTTTTTTGCATTTATGCTCACTTATTCGTAACTTTGCACCAATGAAAACAAAAATTCTTTTCACTGTGGTGGTCCTGACGCTGCTCTGCTCCTGCGGGAAAAAGCCAAAGTACCCACCCTACCATGAAATCAAGGCACATCGCATTGATTCCATGATCAATGCTGCAGAACAAAGCATTCCCGCCCTTGACAGTCTGCTACAACATGCCCAGCATAGTTTCGATTCCTTGTCACAACGTGTGGAAGCAAACAAGAAGGCATTGAAAGCCACGGAAGCAGAACTCAACAAATTGGCAGCCGCACGACTTCATCGTGATTCAGTCAAGGTGTTGTTCGACACACAGTGTGCTCGTGTGAAATTTCTCCATCGCAAGTTGGAGGAGGTTACCCAGAAAGCAGCATCGAAAGCGAAGCCTGACAGCGGCAAAACCGCAAAATAACTTGATTTATTTTGCTGTCTCAGTAAAATTGATTACTTTTGCAACGATTTATATAGAATCGAAACATGGCAACAGAAAGTCAGAACACTGAAAAACAGTTCCGAAACGCAATGGCTGAATGTCGTGCCCTTTTTGAAAAGAAGCTGCACGACTACGGTGCTTCATGGCGTATTCTCCGTCCGTCGTCTCTCACTGACCAGCTTTTCATCAAGGCCAAACGTATCCGCTCTCTTGAAATCAAGAAAGAATCTTTGGTGGGAGAAGGAATCCGTCCAGAGTTTATAGCCCTCATCAATTACGGTATTGTAGGGCTTATTCAGTTGGAGAAAGGATATGTGGACGAAGTGGATTTGTCGCCAGAAGGTGCCATGGCACTCTACGACAAACATGCCAATGAGGCTTTGGAACTGATGTTGAAAAAGAACCATGACTACGACGAGGCCTGGCGGTCCATGCGCGTAAGTTCCTACACCGACTTCATTCTCACCAAGATACAACGTATCAAGGAGATAGAAGACTTGCAGGGCGAAACGCTGGTAAGCGAAGGCATCGATTCAAATTATATGGACATCATCAACTATGCGGTGTTTGGTGTCATTAAATTAACAGAGGAATAACCGGCAGGAAATGTAAACCGGGAACAGGAATGAAGAAATGGGTGGTAAACATATGCCGGTTCATCGTAGCACTGACATTCATCTTCAGCGGCTATGTGAAGGCTATAGACCCTCTGGGCACCCAGTATAAGATAGAGGACTATCTCGAAGCGCTCTCGCTGGCGCAGTATGTGCCATCTATCGTCACCCTGGGAACTTCCATATTGCTTTCGCTCATTGAGTTCTGCCTGGGTATCTTCCTGCTCTTCGCCATTCACAGACGTGTGGCTTCTAAAGTTGCCTTTGTGTTCATGGTGGTTATGACACTCGTCACGTTCTGGCTATGGATTGCCAATCCAGTGAGTGACTGCGGATGTTTTGGCGATGCCATCCATCTTACCAACGGGCAGACGCTGCTCAAGAATCTGGTGCTGCTTGCATGCACCTTTATCATCGCGCGTAATCCACTGCTCATGATGCGCTTCATCAGCTTGTCCAACCAGTGGATAGTCGTGAACTACACCGTGCTCTTCATTCTCATTTCGAGCATTTGGAGCCTGTGGACACTGCCGCAATTCGACTTTCGTCCCTACCACATAGGGGCCAACATACCCAAGGGAATGGAGATTCCAGAGGGGGCTGAACAGCCAGAGTTTGAAACAACTTTCATAATGGAGAAAAACGGGGAGCGCCGGGAATTCACGCTCGAAGAATACCCCGACTCCACCTGGACATTCATCGACCAGAAGAACGTACAAACCAAAGAGGGTTATGTGCCTCCCATTCACGATTTTTCTATCCAGACACTCGAAGGTGACGATATTACTGAGGACGTGCTCAACCATGAAGGCTATACGTTCCTGCTCATCTCCCCGCATCTGGAGAATGCCGATGACACCAACTTCGGAGCTATTGATCAGCTTTACGAATATGCCCAGGTTCACAGCTATCCCTTCCTATGTCTCACGGCAAGCAATGAGAAGGCCATCCAGCGCTGGCGCGACCTAACAGGCGCAGAATATCCGTTCTACCTGACAGATGAGACGACGCTCAAGACTGTCATCCGGAGCAATCCCGGACTCCTTCTGCTCAAAAAGGGCACGGTCATCCGTAAATGGAGCCACAATCAGCTTCCTCTTATAAATGAGGAACAACCACTCGAAAAGAGCACATTAGGACAAATGCCCCGGAATTCCGTCCCCCAGAAGGTACTGACCATCTTGTTATGGTTTGTCTTGCCTTTGTTTGTACTCACATTGGCCGACCGCCTCTTCGCATGGACAAGATGGATTCGAAAGAAACAAAAACATAGCAGTTTATATAAACATTTAAAACAAAAAAGCAAAATGAGAAAGAAAATTGTAGCAGGTAACTGGAAAATGAACATGAACCTGCAGGACGGTATCGCACTCGCAAAGGAACTTAACGAGGCCCTTACTGCTGACAAGCCTAACTGTGGCGTGGTGATTTGCACACCATTCATACACTTGGCAAGTATCGCACAGTTCCTCGACCAGGATATTATCGGTCTGGGTGCTGAGAACTGCGCCGACAAGGAGAAGGGAGCCTTCACGGGTGAGGTTTCTGCAGAAATGGTAAAGAGCACGGGTGCCCAGTATGTAATCCTTGGTCACTCAGAGCGTCGTGAGTATTACAAAGAGACTCCCGAGATTCTGAAAGAAAAGGTGCTGCTCGCCCAAAAGAACGACCTGAAGGTGATTTTCTGCATTGGTGAAAGTCTTGAAGAGCGCGAGGCTGGAAAGCAGAACGAAGTGGTGAAGGCCGAACTCGAAGGCAGCGTATTCAACCTCTCTGAGGAAGATTTCCGTAAGATCGTAATTGCCTATGAGCCTATCTGGGCCATTGGCACAGGTAAGACCGCTACTGCCGATCAGGCTGAGGAGATTCACGCTTACATCCGTTCTATCATCGCTGAGAAATATGGTCAGGCTGTTGCCGACGACACAACCATTCTCTATGGTGGTTCCTGCAAGGCCAGCAACGCTCCTGAGCTGTTTGCTAAGCCTGACATCGACGGTGGTCTCATTGGTGGTGCCTCTCTGAAATGCGCTGACTTCAAGGGTATCATTGACGCTTGGAAGAAATAAATCTATTGTAAAAAGGTAAAAAAGTAAAGAAGTAAAAAACATAGGCTTATGAATAAGTATCTTAACAATATCATCAAAAAGGTCATCTGGGTTTTACCTTTTTGCCTTTTTACCTTTTTGCCTTCACCTGTTCAGGCTCAGACCTATATTGAGCATCTGAAACAGCAAAAGGCAGGACAGGGTACCGTTACCATCACGCAGTCACAGGAAATCACCGACCTCGTGAATGGAAAACTGAAACAACCTGAACCGAAGAAGCCCACGCCACAAGACGACAAGACAAAGACTGAAGCTCCCAAGAAAGAGGTTGCAGATAATACAGAGAAACAAGACACTGTTCCTGAAGCTGAAGAACCCAAGAAGAGGAAGGTGATCGGCTTTGAAAACAACAACATCACCACCGAGGACGGAACTACCATTGTGGATACCCGTAAGAAGGTGATGCGCAATGCACAGAAGGTGACCGGCTACCGCATTCAGGCTTTTGCCGGAGGTAACACCCGTGCCGACCGTGTAAAGGCTGAACAGGCAGGTGGAAAGTTGAAGAACGCCTTCCCCGAAGAACCCGTTTATGTACACTTCTATTCCCCAAGATGGATTTGCCGCATGGGTAACTACAAGACTTATAATGAAGCAGCCAAACTATTGAAGAAAGTGAAAGCTCTCGGCTATCCGCAAGCGTGCATTGTAAAAGGAAAAATAACTGTACAATATTAAGATATGAATCCAGAAACAGAATTCCGCGAAGGACTCGACGAACTTGCGGTTCACTATAAAGATATCCTCGGACTCCTGGGCGAAGACCCTCAGCGTGAAGGACTTCTGAAAACGCCTATGCGTGTAGCCAAGGCTATGCAGATTCTTACCCGCGGCTATTCTCAAGACGCCCATAAGGTTCTTACCGATGCTCTTTTTGAGGAGGAATACAGTCAGATGGTTATTGTGAAAGACATCGATTTCTTCTCCATGTGTGAGCACCACATGCTCCCCTTCTACGGTAAGGTTCATGTGGCTTATATTCCCAATGGCTATATTACAGGTCTCAGCAAGATTGCCCGTGTGGTGGATATCTATAGTCATCGACTGCAAGTGCAGGAACGCATGACACAGCAAATCAAGGACTGCATCCAGCAGACCCTTCATCCCATGGGTACGATGGTTGTCATTGAGGCCAAGCACATGTGCATGCAGATGCGCGGCGTGGAGAAACAGAATTCCATTACCACCACTTCCGATTTCAGTGGTGCTTTCAATCAGGCCAAAACTCGCGAAGAATTCATGAACCTCCTTCGCGGTGAAAGCAAAAGAATCTGACAATAGAGAGGGGCAGGTTTAGAACGTCATCCTCATGATGATGCGGAAACCATCGCGCTTGGCTGTGGGCAGTTCCATGTAAGTCAGACGGCGTACATATTCCACGTGGACAAGTTTGAAGATGTTATGAATACCCAACCGAAGTTCCACATACGGTTTCTTGCTATCCATCACAAACATTCCGTCAGGAAACTCATTACGGTTTTTATCGGTCAGATCTCCCCATAGGCAGTTAACACCAACAAACTCACGCCACTTCAATTTCCTTAAAAGCGGCAGACGGTTCAGAATCTTACCGTTCAGGTCCCATCCCACCATCAGCGACGCAAAGCGGTCATTCAGGAACTCCATGTTGTTGATGAGGTTAAATGTCTCCATCTCTGCAACATACGAAAGGTTGGAAGCAGGGAACAGTAACATATAATAAGGTACCTTATTCCACTCAATGCCACCTTTCAGGTAAAAGTCCACCTTACCCCAGTTATGCGGCATCCAGAAGCGTTTGAATATCCTGGCTTCCGTATAGTTATGTGAATAATCCGAACCCAGGAAATTTCTGAATCCCACTGTATGGGCAACCTCAAAAGTCGGCTTGTCCAGATTAATCGTCAACCGACGCTGTTTGGTATTGATATAGGTTTCACCAGGTGCAAAGAACACGCGGGCGGTGAGTTCCGTATTGCGGAATTTCAGCGGATTCGGATTGTTTGCCTTGATATGCTCCTCAGCCCAGTCACCCAGAATTTCATTCTCCTCAGTCTTCAACCCCGTAGTAAACTTGAAACCATTCTCTGTTTCCCATTCAAACATTGCCTGCTGACGGTTGTAGAACATCATGCGTTCCACCTTCGTCCAACGCAAAGCCACGAGAAAATTATCCTTATCGGTTGGCAGGAAACGGTCAGTAGGCGTACAAACGTCATAACTGCTGCTCACCGTGATGGTACGCTTGGGGAACTCACGGGGCAGATAGTCTTTCTCATTGAACGAATAAGTCACTTCCCCAAGATAATAGTTCTTCTTGCTACCCCATCCATGGGCATAATATCCACGGAAGAACCAGTGTTTATTAAGATTAGAAGTGCTCTGAGCCGTCAGGCGCGTACGGAAACCGTCGATGCTGTTATGCGTGAAGATGGTATTCACCGGTCCGATGTCTATCTTTGAAGGCTTGCCCGTTTCCACGAAATTCTCAATGAGCGCCTTCAACACAAAGATTACCGGCTTGAAGCCCTTCAGGTTCATGATGCGCTGCTGGAAGTCGTTCATACTGCTTTCCGACTTGGTAAGCTCCACGGCACGGTATTTCTCCCAGAAACTGTCGTCGCGCATCCGGGCAGAAGATTCCACCACTTTTTGGTTCTTTCCTTTAAACAGTCGTTTGGGCACCTCCTCAAAAGTATAGTCCTGGTTTCGCGTATTGCGTACCACAAGGAACTGCCCCACTTTCTTAATGAGACTCATCTCCACATACATATCGTCCTGTGAGAGAATCCAGTCGCCATTAGGCAGTTGGGAGTATTCCTGCTCCACCGTGAGGTTATTTACAAAGTTCACATCACTCTTCTTGGGAATACGCAGCGTCACCTTGCGCACGTGGAGCGTACTGTCCTTCAGAATATAGAGGTCACCACTGAAACCGAAGTCTTGAGGGTTGTTGGGTGTGAATTGCAGATGATAGCACGAGTCGCGCTCCACAGCCACGGTGTCTGCTATATAATAGCGGTAGAAGGAAATGGCATCGTTTCCGATCGGAGATGTAAAGGGATATTGCAGCAACCTGACGTGATCGTCATAGATGTCCACATCCGTAAATACATCTTTAATAGCAACGTCAAGTATATCACCCGTCTCAAAGAATTGGTTTACACCCTGACTCGTCTCTCCCATCACGATATGCTTTTCGCTCTTGGGATTCTTGCGATAGAGATGGCTCGTGACGGTCTCGTTGATATTCAGCGGCAAGATATTCTTTTGTGTGTAAGGTGAATATTCCACCTGCTCAGCCAACCATGGATGTTTCTTGAAGACAGCTCCTTCCAACGTCTTTTCCGTGATGTCATCCAGCGAGAAGGTGATTTTCTGATACTGATTCCATTGCACGTTTTCGTGGCGCAGAATATTCGATTTTTCCTTGGCAGCAATCACGCGGCGCATCAGTTCCACCGCAGGGTTGTTCTTTCTGCGATAGCGCTGGCGCTTTGCCTTGACGGTCACATTCTGCAGCATCTTCGTGTCTGCCTTCATCTTAATATTCAGCCGGTCACCCGTGGCACTGTTCACGGTAATCGTTTTTGTGGCATAGCCAACAGCCGTCACGGTGAGCATCTGCCCGTTATGGCGGGCAATCTTGAAGTATCCGTCAGCGTCAGCAACGGAATGCACCTTGAGATTCTTATAGGAAATTGTGGCAAAAGAGATTGTGTCCCCCGACTCCTCGTCAGTGACGTATCCCGTAATCTGCGCTCCGACCATCAACGAGCAGAAGCAACATAGCCACAATAAAAACAATCTCTTTATTTTCACTTTCTACCTTAATATATAAACAGTACCCATACAGTAATATATTCATCGAAATCATGAACAATAAATGTTCATATATTCTTTTCGGGTGCAAAATTACACATCTTTTTCTAAAGTGCAGTGTCCGAAATGTACTCGTTAATGGTTCTTTTGTGTTTTTTAACACATATAATGTTTCCGTTACTCTTAAATATCGTTCGCGATATATTATAAAGAATGTTAAGATTCAAATTAAATCGCTTGCGATATAAATTTAATTTCCTACCTTTGCATCGCAAACAACAAAATAGCAATATTAAAATGGAAAAGATATACGATTTTAAGGCTCTAACGAGTAAAGGCAAGGAAATAGATTTTGCCCAGTTTAAAGGAAAAGTTTTGATGATAGTCAACACAGCCAGCAAGTGTGGTTTCACTCCACAGTTTGAAGGACTGGAGAAACTGAATCAGAAATATAAGGACCAGGGATTGGTCATCATCGGATTCCCTTCCGGGGATTTTGCCAATCAGGAACTGGCCGATGGTTCCAAGGCTGAGGAGTTCTGCCAGCTGAACTACGGTGTAACCTTCCAGATCATGAAAAAGGTTCATGTCAACGGCAACGAAGCTGATCCCATTTTCAAGTATCTGAAGAGCCAGACCAAGGGATTTCTTGGCAGCCGCATCAAGTGGAACTTCACTAAGTTCCTTATTTCAAAAGACGGTGAGACCATCAAGCGCTATTCTCCGACCACGGCTCCTGAAAAGATTTCCGAAGACATCGAAGCAATGTTATGAGGAATTGAGAGTTAAGAGTTAAGAGATATCACCCAGAAACTCATCCAGGACTGGATTGTTGACGAGAAGGAACACATCGACTGGAACCGCCAGCATCGTCAGCTCATCGAAAAGGTTGGCTACGACAACTACCTTCTGGAAATGCTCTAATTGAATTAATCAAGAAGCATTGAATAATTGACAGACGGGCAATGTGACAGAGACGTAGGATCTCTGACCGATTATCCCGTCGAATGACACAGAGGTTCGTCTGTCTCTTATATTTTGACATAGAATCATCAATTTCAAATCAATAGATTATGGCAACAAAAAACTTATGCATGCGAACAGTGCAAACTGCGTGCACATTACGACAAGGCTCCCCGCTCTCTAATGGGGCGCTTCTGGCGTTGGCACATCAATTTCTGTCCCGGATGGAAGGCCTTCTATTCCAGTCTTTCTGAGGAGAAGAAAGAGGAAATAAGAAGCCGCTATAACCTGAAAAAATAAGACTGATGACTTACGAACAATTGAAATTGGACAACCAGGTATGCTTCCGACTCTATTCGGTGTCACGCCTGATCACACAAAGCTACCAGCCGTGGCTCTCAAAGCTTGGAATCACCTATACACAGTATATCGTGATGATGGTTCTTTGGGAACAAGACCACCAGCCCGTTAATGACATCGCCAAACGGCTACTGTTGGAAACAAATACCGTGACACCGCTCATCCAGCGCATGGAAGCGGAAGGCCTTGTAAGGCGCGAGAAAGACAAGGCTGATGCCCGAAAGACCATTGTAAGCCTGACCCCAAAGGGACAGGAACTTGAGGAACAGGCTGCCGAAGTGCCTAGCTGCATGACACAGATGTTTGCCGAGGAAGGACTTGATGCAGAAGTTTTCAACCAAATGATTCCCTCCCTCGATGAGATTATCTGCAAAATGGCCAAAAAATAAATTGCAGCAAAGATGGATGCGAAACAAATATTAGAAAAAATCAAAACAAGGCTGGCAGGTCTTTCATTCCGTACGGGAGTGATTGTCCTGCTGTCTTGTATTCCTTTCTATATCCTCTCCTTCGCTCAAATGGCCCTGCCTATCAGCGTGGAAGCTAAAGGTGTTCTTTGGTTCATCCTTTCGGAATGGCCAAGACTTGCCAATATGGAGGGCTAACTATCCTGGGAGTGGAAGGCGTGCGCCGCCTGAAGGCCTATTTTAAGAAAGACAAGGAGAAGACACCCGAAAGTCTTTAACCGTAATTACACAAACCAATTATCATAACATGAAAAAAATTATTCTGATGCTGGTGGCCATGATGGCCCTGACAGCCACGGCAAAGACAAAGATCTACAAAATCACCGTGAAAGATGGTGAAGGTCAGGAAGTCAAAATGAAACAGTACAAAGGCAAGGTGCTGCTCATCGTCAACACCGCCACTCGATGCGGTTTCACTCCGCAGTACACCGAACTGGAAAACATTTACGAGAAATTCCACGGACAGGGGCTCGAAATCCTTGATTTCCCCTGCAACCAGTTTGGACAGCAGGCCCCTGGCACTAATGCCGAAATCCATAATTTCTGCACGGCCAATTTCAACATCCAGTTCGAACAGTTCGATAAGATTGACGTCAATGGTCCTGAAGCCTCTCCCCTCTTCACCTTCCTGAAGAGCCAGCAGGGTTTCAGCGGATTCGACACCAATGACAGGCGTGGTAAGGCCATGCACGAAATGATGCTCAAGCGTGACAAGGACTATGCCCAGAAATCAGATATCAAATGGAACTTCACAAAGTTCCTCGTTGACCGCAAAGGCCGTGTTGTCAAGCGCTTTGAGCCCACCGACAAGATGGAAGACGTAGAACAGTGGATTCAGAAATACCTCTAAAACGTGATGAAAGAAAACAAATACAAGGAACTGCTGCCACAAGTCAGGGCGCTTATTGAGGGCGAAACCGATGCCGTCAGCGTGATGGCTAATGTGGCTGCAGCTCTTCGCGAAACCATGGGGTTCTTCTGGGTGGGCTTCTATGTCGTGAAAGGTGATAAACTCCATCTCGGACCTTTTCAGGGAAGCGTGGCCTGCTATCGCATTCCCTTTGGGAAAGGCGTTTGCGGCACCTCCTGGCAGCGTGCTGAAACCATCGTCGTCGAAGACGTGGAAGCATTCCCAGGTCATATCGCCTGCAGCAGCCTCAGCCGTTCTGAGATTGTTGTTCCCGTCAAGAATGCCGAAAGTCAAGTGTGTGCCGTTCTTGATATCGACAGCACCTCCCTATCCGATTTCGATGCCACCGACCAATTGTGGTTGGAACAGATTGTGGCCCCTTTAGGTGCTCTGTTTTAAGGGAGTTTACTGATAGAGTCTCACATAATCGATGTAATAGCGCATCGGGAAGGCCGAATCGTCAATCTTTCCTCCGTTATCACCACCCAAGGCTAAGTTCAGAAGCAGGTAATGCGGTTGATGGAACGGATTCTTTCCCTCACCTATTTTTCCGTTGCGGATTGTTTCGATCGGCACGTAATTCAGAATCTCGTCGTCCAGATAGATGGCGAGATGTTTTTTGTCCCAGTCGAAACGCCACACATGAAACTTCTCCGCCCATTGAGGGTCCTTTTTCAGGAAATGCTCGAAAGGCGTGCGCTTTGCATCCCAAAAGGCGTGATTGGGTCTGTCGTCTCCCCAAGCCGCATTGGCAAGAATATGGGGAATGCCCCCGATACGGTAATATTCCATCACGTCAATCTCCCCATTGGAAGGCCAAGGCATTGATTTCCCCAAGGTCCAGATGGCTGGCCACGAACCGCCTGCCGTTGGAATCTTCGCCTTCACTTCCAGCCTGCCATATTGGAACTCTTTCTTTCTGGCCGTATTCACCGAAGCAGAGGTGTAGTCTATCGTTTTGCGTGCCTTTCGCCAGTCCTTGCTCCCTTCTTCATAAAGAGGATTCTCACGGAAAGTACGCTGGGCCTCAATGACCAGACAGCCGTCCTTGCAGTAGGCGTTTTCACGCTGATACCACTGGTCTTCATGGTTGCGGCGGAACCCTTCCTCAAAATTCCATACCGTGGTATCCAAGGCCCCGTCTTTGTTGAACTCATCGCTCCAAACGAGTTTCCAGTCAGTTTTGGGCGCATCATTTTTCCAATATTCTTCGATGCGCTTAGCCTCTTCGGCTGTGATATGAATCACCGAACCATGCTTCGGCGTCTCGAAGTTAGTGGTTTTCATCACGCCCTCATTGAATCTCCCTAAAGGTTTCCAGGTCTTGAAATCCGTGGTTTCCGCGAAACCGAAGTTGTGGGGATTCAGCGAATAGATGTCATACATCATCACCCATTTATTCTCCCCCAGCCTTTTCCAGATGTTCGGGGCTTCACACCCACGATCCTCGAAATCTATTTGCCCTTCCTGATACCGGTAGCCACGGTTTATTTCATCTGAGAAAGCCACCTTGATGCCACCGGGATTCTCCTGGGCCACATACGTCATACAGAATCTTCCGTCAGGCATCTGTATGATATCAGCATCCAGCACCTGAATGTTGGGATCTGGATATTCGAAGAGCAGCTGCGGCACGGTGGTGAGTTTCGTGAATGCCTTGTTCGCATAGGCATAGTAGAGTTTGGTCTTTGCCCTTCCCGTCGGACGAATCGTGAAATACACCATCGGCTTGTTCTTCTTCGTGTCCCATACCGTCTGTGGAGCCCATGCACAGCCCAGTTCTCCGAATTCCTTGGGAAAAGCCTTGTCGATGCGCACCTCCGTATGGGTCCAATGAATCAAGTCCTTCGATTTCATCAGCACGATGCCCCTGTTGTTTCCCCAGTCATAGAGTTTCTGGTCACGTTCCCATTGTGTGGTGCGGTAACCTTTCTGCATACCAAATACATGCAGATCGGTAGCCACCATATAGAAAGCCCCGTCGGGGCCCCGATAAATATGGGGATCGCGGACGCCATGCTGTTCTGCCAGGTCATAGCCGTCAATCACGGGCTGGGCATTATTCACGGCCGTGAAGGCATAGCCGTCGTGACTCGTCGCAAAGAAGATGCTATGCGTCGGGTCGTTGAAATACACCAGCAGATAAGCACTCATATCCTTCTCTTGCAGCACCTTGCGCTTGGCTGGCACAGGCATGGCCAACATACACAGAAGGGGCAATAGAATCCATTTTTTTAGTATCATATTTTATTTCAATTTAATTCAATCACATTCATGAACAGTTGCAAAGATAAAGAAAAAATACCTAAACCACAAAAAGAATATCTAAATCCTCATTTGTATGTAAGGCAGCATTCTCTACTGTCCTGACAACTTATTTTCGAGAGCAAAGATAATATAAAACACCGACATGGCAACCACTTATTTGAAGTTATTTGAAGTTATTGGCAGTTATTGGTTGTTATTGGTCGTTAATACTATACAGGGAAGTACAAAGACATCCCAATCTCCCAATCTCCCAATCTCCTAATCTCCTAAATAAGGTTTTGGAGAAGGAAGAGGAAGAAATATTGTTAACATTTATTGTAGATATATATAGATATATATTTATATATATATATAAATATATATCTATCCTTCTACTCACTAGGAAATCGTTATTTGGGAGGTTGGGAGATTGGGAGGTTTACACTTTCCTTTATTTATCGGACTTTCAGCGATCCTGAGGATTTTCATAGGCACGAAAATAGCCGATTTTGAAGTGTTTTCAGAACCAGCCATGTAATTAAATGTGAATGATGTTGGGCGGATGGATGCCCAGCTGGCCCTCCTCCCCTGGGGAGGTCGGTAGGGGTTAAAGGCCATTCTTGCATCGTCTCCACGTCATTTTTACAACGCTTAAATGAAGCAGAAGCAACGCTTCCACTTCATTTAAACACTGGATGGCCTCCGTAACTACCAATTAGTTCCATTAATTACAAAAAACAACCAATAACTGCCAATAACTTCAAATAAGTGGTTTTCGCGTCAATACAAAGTTGTAACTTTGCTCCTGTAAATGATTGCTGAACTTGTCTGTTTCCCAGTTAAGACGCATTTTGCAAAAATGATTTAAACTAATTGGAATCACGAAAATAAGTTTTTGCTTGTGTTTTTACAGACGCAGTCTTTTTGCCTTTCTTGGACAGAATCCGAATATTATTTGTCTGTTCAGGTTTGGTCGGGATTACTGGACTCGAACCAGCGACCTCGCGCCCCCCAGACGTGTGCGCTACCAACTGCGCTAAATCCCGATCATTTGCAAATTGCGAGTGCAAAGTTAAGAAGTTTATCGGATATATGCAAGTTTTCCCTACGTTTTTTTACTTTTTTTGTCTTTCCACCGATTTTCAGCTTGAGGGCAATATTATAAATATTGTTATAGGATTCGCCCGAAATAAAATAAATTCGTAATTTTGCAGTATTATATCTAAAACAGATACCAAATCGAACCATGCAATATACACTGAAAGCGCCAGCGCAGTTGAACTCTACGGTGAAACTGCCGGCCTCGAAAAGCATATCTAATCGCGCGCTGATTATCTCAGCACTGTCAGGAAACATCGTTAATCCCCAAAATCTCAGCGACTGCGATGACACGAACGTCACGGTAAGGGCTTTGCGTGACATGCCTTATGAAATTGACATCATGGCCTCAGGAACGGCCATGCGCTTTATGACTGCCTACCTCAGCGTGACGGAGGGTGAGCATGTGCTGACAGGCACGGAGCGCATGAAGCACCGCCCCATCAAGATTCTCGTGGATGCCCTGCGTTATCTGGGTGCCGACATTGAATACCTCGGCGAAGAGGGCTATCCCCCACTCCGCATTCGTGGCAGCAAAATTGACGGTGGAGCAATTGAAGTGCCGGGAGACATGAGTTCGCAGTATATCTCTGCGCTACTGATGATTGGACCGGTGCTGGAAAACGGTCTGGAACTGACGCTGACGGGAGACATCATTTCACGCTCGTATATCGACCTTACACTTCACACGATGCACGACTTCGGTGCAAAGGTGGACTGGAAAGACATCAAGACCATCAAGGCTGAGCCTGGCGGCTATCGTCAGCGCGACTACCTCATTGAAAACGACTGGAGTGCTGCCAGCTACTGGTATGAGATGCTGGCCATCCACAACCATCCCGGCGATGAGGTCAAGTTGTTGGGACTGGCGGATGCCTCACGTCAGGGTGACTCGGTGGTGAAATACCTATTTTCGATGCTGGGCGTGAAGACCATGTTCGAAAGTACAGAGGCAGGTGTGCCCACGACGGTGACGCTGAAGAAGGTTCAGAAACGGCTGCCAAGGCTCGATTACGATTTCAAGAACCAACCCGATCTGGCACAGACTTTCGTGGTGAGTTGTTGTGCCATGAACATTCCTTTCCATTTCGTGGGGTTGTCCACATTGAAAATCAAGGAGACTGACCGCATCCAGGCTTTGAAGGCAGAAATGCGTAAACTGGGCTACATCATCACAGACCGTGACGAATCGGAACTGATGTGGAACGGTGAGCGCTGTGACCCAACCTGGGAGCCCATCGACACCTACGAAGATCATCGTATGGCTCTGTCATTCGCACCGCTTTGTTTTATCCATGAAGGTCTGCGCATCAACAACCCACATGTAGTCACCAAGAGCTATCCCCGCTTTTGGGATGACTTGAAGGAAGCCGGATTCGAAGTAAGTGAAGAATGATTTTAGATTTTAGAATTAAGAGTTAAAAACTATTGCCTTGGGCAATTATCAACGAAGAGTTAAGAATTAGTCCTTAGGCATTAAATAAACATGACATTTATCCTAATTTGCATCGGAGCACTCATCGTGCTGGGCGGCGTGGCTGCTTTCCTCTCTAGGGGAGACGACACACCCATCCAGCAGGGACACGATTGCAGCACTTGTCTGAGCAGAGACGACGGCTCATGCAAGATAAAATGTCTGTTGGATGATTTGAAAGAGAAAAATGACCCACCTAAATCCTCCTTGCTTAGGGAGGACTTACAATCCCGCGAAAAATCTGACCGAAAAAGAAACAAGAACTCCGCCCCTATGCAGAGAGGGCTGGGATGGGTCGTTATCATCCTCCTGCTTTGTTCTTGTTCCACCGAAAAGAACACGTCGCAGACACGCTGGTGGCATTCTTTCACAGCCCGCTATAACATCTATTATAACGGCAATCTGGCTTATATCGACGGTTCGCTGGAGAAAGAGCAGGGCAACCGTGATAATTTCACGGAGATAATTCCGCTCTACACCGTCGGCAACAAGAATTCAAAGGAAATCGGTAAGGGTAATTTCGACAGGGCCATTGAGAAATCGCAAAAGGCTATCAAACTGCATAGCATCAAGAAGCGGCCCACTTGGAACAAAAGCCGCAAAAAAACCGAAAGAGACATCGAATGGCTGTCAAGACGGGAATATAATCCCTTCTTGTGGAAAGCCTGGATGCTGATGGGACGCTCACAATTTCATCAGGGTGCCTTCGACGAAGCGGCCTCCACTTTCGCCTATATGGCGCGTCTCTACCACACGCAACCTGCCATTTATGGCAAGGCTCGTGCCTGGCTGGCTAAATGCTATATTGAGCAGGACTGGCTTTATGATGCGGAGGATGTGATCACCAAGATGAAACGCGACTCACTCGACTGGCGTGCCGTGAAAGAATGGGATTACACCTATGCCGACTATTATATCCATACCGAACGCTATGCGGAAGCCATCCCTTATCTGAAGAAAGTCATCAAACATGAGATGCGACGTAAGCAGAAAGCCCGTGAATGCTATCTGCTGGGACAGCTCTATGCAGCACTCGGACAGAAAGACGAGGCTTACAAGGCTTTCCGACGGGTGGTGAGAATGAATCCTCCCTACGAACTGGAGTTCAATGCCCGCATCTCCATGACGGAGGTGATGGCAGGAGGTAACCCCAAGAAGATGATCAGCCGTCTGAAGAGGATGGCACGTTCTGACAATAACGAAGAATATCTCGATCAGGTCTATTATGCCATGGGTAACATCTACCTGATGCAGAAAGACACGCTGGGAGCCATTGGCGCCTATGAAAAAGGCAACGAGAAGGCTACCCGAAGCGGCATTGAGAAGGGTGTGCTGCTGCTTCATCTGGGCGACCTCTATTGGCAGCGGGAGAAGTTCAGCGATGCCCAGCGGTGCTACGGAGAGGCCATTGGCTTGCTCGACAAGGACCGAAAGGATTACAAGCAGCTCGACGAGCGTTCGAAAGTGCTTGATGAGCTGGTGCCTTACACGGAAGCTGTGCATCTGCAGGACTCTTTGCAGGTGTTGGCAAAACTACCCGAAAAGGAGCGCAACGAGGCCATCGACCGTGTGATTGAGGCTCTGAAGAAAAAAGAGAAAGAGGAACGCGACCGCCTGGCAGATGCTGACGCTCAGTCGCAATTGTCACAACAAGCTGGCATGGGTAATACCAATAACGCCCAAAACCGGCAGACAACCCCGCAGATGGGAACAAAAGATGCCACATGGTATTTCTATAATCCCATGGCCGTGAATCAGGGTAAACAGGCTTTCCAGCAACAGTGGGGAAAGCGTGAGAACGTGGACAACTGGCAGCGCATCAACAAGACGGTGGTGGCCAGTGCCTCTGCCGTAGAAGAATGGACCGATGAACAGCGCGACTCCATCGCTCAGGCCGCCGCCATTGAAGACTCTCTGAAACAGATTACCGACAGCGCACAGAACGACCCTCACAAACGGGAATACTATCTGAAGGATATCCCTTTCACCGAGGAGCAAGTAGAGGCTTCCAACCTTATTATTATGGATGGTCTGCATCATAGCGGTGTCATCTTCAAAGATAAGTTGGACAATCTTTCGCTTAGTGAACGGCAACTACGAAGACTCACCGACCAGTATCCTTCGTATGAGCAGATGGACGATGTGTTCTATCATCTCTACTTGTTGTATATGCGCAAGGGAGACCCGCGGATGGCCGACAGCTGGCTTAACAAACTGAAAGCTGATTATCCCGAGAGCCAGTGGACAACTATTCTCAGCGATCCTTATTTCGTGGAAAATGCCCGCTTTGGAACTCACATGGAAGACTCGCTATATGCGGCTACCTACGAGGCTTTCAAAGCCAACCGATTCGGTGAGGTGAAGGCCAACACCCGACTCTCAGCACAACGTTTCCAACTGGGAGCCAACCGTGACAAATTCATCTTTATCGGTGGTCTTAGCAAACTCAACGATGGTGACAGTCAGGGATGCCTCAGCGATATGGAAACCGTGGTGGAGAAATATCCAGAAAGTGCGGTGAGTCCCATGGCGGGTATGATTATCAACGGTGTGAAGGAAGGACGACGTCTCCATGGCGGTAAGTTTGACATGGGTGACGTGTGGGAACGACGTAGCTATGTGCTCTCCGACAGCGACTCGATAGCTGCCCGCGTCTTTGAACCCGAACGTGACGCCAACTTCATCCTGCTCATCGCTTACCAGCCCGACTCTGTCAACGAAAACCAACTGCTCTTCGAGATGGCTCGCTTCAACTTCACCAATTTTCTGGTGCGTAATTTTGACCTGAACATTGAAGAAATTGACGGACTCCGCCGCATGCGCCTCGAAGGATTCCGCAACTACGACGAAGTGCTGCAATATGCCCGTGCGCTCTATCAGCAGGAGAACATTACACGTCTGTTGGAGAAGGCTCGTATTGTTATTATCAGCGATAAAAATCTAGAACTCCTCGGCACTCAGTTCAGTTACGATGACTACGAAAAGTTCTACGAGGAACACTTCGTGCCACTGAAGATTTCTACCGTAAGACTACTGACGGAGCCTGCCACCATAGAATACGAACAGCCGACACAACCCGCTAATGAAGGTGAAGGTAACACAAACGACGGTCTTTTCAATGGTGGTGTGCTCAACGATGATACGCTGATTGACCTCGGTGTGGAACCCGCCGGTACAGGTACATCTTTCGATATTCCAACGGAAATCCCTGCAGAAACGCCTGATAACCAACCTGTAGAAGTTCCCGCTGCTCAACCCATTGAAACACCTGTAGAAAAACCTGTAGAGAAGTCTGTGGAGAAACCAGTAGAAAAGCCCACTGAAAAACCTGCAGAGAAACCCGTTGAGAAGCCTGCAGAAACTCCAACACCCGTGGATGATGGCGTGATTATCATTCCTTCAGAAACCCCGCAGCAGAACCAGCCTGTCATTGACAATGGAACCATTGAGATTCCTGCGGAACCTATAAACACAAATACGGTACCAGAAGGCACTATCGAGATTCCGGCAGAACCTACAAATTCGAGAACAAATACCAATGCCGTTCCTGAAGGAACCATGGAGATTCCAACGGAGACCGTAGTTCCTGCCACACCTGCCGCCAAACCTGCTACGACTGTTAAGCCTGCGACTTCTACAACGAAACCAGCTACAACAACAGCCAAGCCTGCAGCGACTACAAAGCCGTCGACAACGACAAAGCCTGCGGCAACAACAAAAACAAATACGAAGCCGAAGCCGAAACAGCAGCCTGTCGTGGAGGACACTGGTATTGATTTCGGTGACGGCTTTGGAAATCAGAACAGGACCCAAACCGCCAAGAAGGCTGAAACCAAGAAGAAAAAGAAACCCGTCGTCAATATTGAAGACGAATACTACGATCTCGAAGGTTTCTAATCTTTAATGTAGAGTGTAGAATGTAGAGTGTAGAGTTATGATTACCTGGCAAGCCTGTTGTCGAAATTCATAAACTCCAAAACTCATAAACTCATAAAACTCATAAACTCAAAAACTCCTCAATATGACAAACGGACTATTATTATGGGTAGATGATGAGATTGAACTCCTCAAGGCGCATATCCTTTTCCTCGAGAAGAAAGGCTATGAGGTAGTCACCGTCAGCAACGGCAACGATGCCATTGAGGAATGTCGGCAGAAGACCTTCGACCTCATTCTCCTCGATGAGATGATGCCTGGTTTGAGTGGACTTGAAACGCTGCAGTATATCAAAGACATTCAGCCTGCAACACCTGTGGTGATGTGCACTAAGAGTGAAGAAGAAAACATCATGGATCAGGCCATCGGTTCCAAGATTGCCGACTATCTCATCAAGCCTGTCAACCCCTCGCAGATTCTCCTTACGCTGAAAAAGAACATCCATCAGCGACAGATTGTCACGGAGGTCACCCAAAGCGGCTATCAGCAAAACTTCCAGCAGATTGCCATGCAGATTGACAACTGCAAAAGCGTGCAGGAGTGGATGGACATCTATAAGTTGCTTGTGCGATGGGAACTTGAACTCAGCAGTACAGACAGTTCTATGACTGAAATGTTGAGCATGCAGAAGGAAGAGGCCAACAACGGGTTCGCCAAGTTTATCAAGAAGAACTATCTCGACTGGGTGAATCCCAATGCGCCTTCAAAAGCGGAAGACCGTCCGCTTATGTCTCCACGCATCTTCAAGGAGAAAATATTCCCACTGCTTGACAAAGGGGAGAAGGTATTCTTCATCGTCGTGGATAATTTCCGTTATGACCAGTGGCGCGTGTTGGCACAGGAAATCGGTGATCAGTTTGATATCGACGAACAACTCTATCTCACCATTCTTCCTACTGCCACACAATATGCCCGCAATGCCATCTTCTCGGGACTTATGCCCAACAAAATTGCCGACATGTTCCCTGACCTGTGGGTAGATGAGGACGAGGAAGAGGGAAAGAACCTCAATGAGGGACCCCTCATCCAAACGCAGATTGAGCGCTATCGTCGCAAAGACAAGTTCTCCTATTATAAAGTTAACGACTCCCAGGGAGCCGACCGTTTGCTGCAGCAGTTCAATTCGCTGAAACAAAACGACCTTAACGTTGTGGTCATCAACTTCATCGACATGCTCTCCCATGCACGCACAGAATCAAAGATGGTACGTGAACTGGCAAACAACGAGAGCGCTTATCGCAGCATTACCCTTTCATGGTTCCGACACACCGTTCTCTCGGAACTATTCCGTCAGCTTTCACAAAGCGACTACACTGTGGTACTCACTACAGACCATGGCAGTATTCGGGCCAACCGTCCTGTGAAAATCATCGGCGACCGTAATACCAATACCAATCTGCGGTATAAATTGGGTAAAAACTTGAACTACAACTCCAAGGAAGTTTATGTCATCAAAGATCCCCGACAGGCACAGTTGCCAGCTCCCAACATCTCCACGAGTTACGTCTTTGCCACGGGAGATTCCTTCTTCGCTTATCCCAACAATTACAATTATTACGTGAGTTATTATAAGGACACTTTCCAGCATGGCGGTATCTCAATGGAAGAAATGATCGTTCCGCTTATCACCATGAGAGGAAGAAAAAAATAAAATAAGCCCCAACTACCCGATTACCCGACTACCCGGCTAAAAAAGAAAACAAAATGGAAATCAAGATTCATGACATAGACAACATCCAACAGGCAGCACGCCAATTTATCGAAGGTATTAAAAACATCCTTGAGCCTACATCCAACATCCCAAAAGTGATTGCCTTCTACGGCAAGATGGGGGCTGGCAAGACCACTTTCATCAAAGCCCTTTGTGAAGAACTCGGCGTGGAAGACGTCATCACCTCTCCCACTTTCGCCATCGTCAATGAATACGAAGTAAATGAAAATTCTTCACGCTACACGCTTCACTCTTCATTAAAAAAAATCTATCACTTCGACTTCTATCGCATAAAAAAAATAGAAGAGGTTTACGACATGGGTTACGAAGACTATTTCTACAGTGGTAACCTCTGTCTCATCGAATGGCCAGAACTCATCGAAGACTTGCTACCCGAAGAGGCTCTCTGCGTCACCATCGAAGAACAATCCGATGGCTCGCGTCTCATCAGTTGTTAATGATAGTATCTCTACTTGTTTAGTGAATTGTAAAAAGGAATAAAAAAGTGCTACCGGAAGGCAGCACTTTTATTTGTGATAAGAGAGCGAGGAAATTAAAGGATAGCGTCGAACTTCTCCTGCAGTTTTGCTTTGGTGGTGGCACCGACAAACTTATCAACAAGTTGTCCGTTCTTAAAGAACATGATGGTGGGAATATTGCGAATACCCATCTCTGCAGCAACATCATCAGCCTCTTCGACATCGCATTTGCCGACAACGATACGGCCATCGTACTCCTCAGCCAGCTGAGAGATGATAGGGCCTACCATACGGCAGGGACCACACCAAGTTGCCCAGAAATCAACTACTAATGGCTTGTCGCCATTCTTCAAGCTCTCGAAATTCTCGTTTGTAATCGTAACTTCCATTGTTTTTCTTTTTTATAAATGAATAATATCTTTTGAAATCTTTACAACAATAATCGTGCCATGATTGCGCAAAAGGCATTAGTTTATCCGGTATTCAAACGCTGGATTCGTGTCAAGATAATTCAGCAATTCACGGTTCACATCAATCGTGCGGTTGCGACTGCGAAGCATGAGCGGAGCTCCTCCTTCGGGATTATTAATCTGGAAGTAAAGCTGAATGCTGCCACGGTGCTCATCGAGTAAAGTAGTGAGGTCCGTCACCATGGCGTCGTCGATTTTATCCGCATCGAAAGTGATGGTTAACTTCTCGATGTTCTCATCCTTTGCCTGACTCATGAACTGTACACTTGTAATCTGCATGCTGAGGAAAGTGCTATTGGGATGAAGCGGCGCACATTTACCTTTAACATAAAGGGTGTAGCCCTCCACCATCATTCCCCGCCAATTAGCCCATTCCTGTCCGAAGAGGGCAAGTTCACCACTGCCTTCAAAGTCTTCAATGGTGACAAATCCGCAGGGGTCGCCGCGCTTTGTGGTCTTCTCACGCACTTGCGTCACGATACCGCCTAACTGGAAGCTTTCTTTCTTGGCAAGGGCCTCACGGTCAGCAAGTTCCGAACAACGGGTGTTGCACATGCCTTTCAGCACAATACTGTATTCATCCAAAGGATGAGCAGAGATATAGATGCCCACAAGGTCGCGTTCCTTATTGAGACGCTCCAAATTGCTCCATTCTTCCACCATCACAGGAACCGGAGGTGTAGCAATCTCCACACCACCCATATCGCCAAAGAGCGAATTGCGGGCCTGCTGCTGTTCTTGCTGATAGAGCTGGCCATAGCGCATCAAAGTGTCGAGGAACATCTCACCTTTATTATTAAGGGCGAAATACTGTTCACGCCGTATGCCAAAACTGTCGAAGCCTCCACTGAGTGTCATGCTCTCAAGCGCCTTACGGTTGCATGCTGACAAATTGACACGTTCCACCACATCAAAGATACTCTTGTAGGGACCATTCTGCTCACGTTCCTCTATCATGGCAGCAGCAGCAGCAGTTCCCATACCCTTGATGGCGGCAAGTCCAAAGCGTATCTCACCATGCTTATTGGCAGAGAACTTCTGCCAACTCTCGTTGATGTCAGGTCCTAAAGTTGGAATTCCCATCGACTTACACTCGTCCATCAACTTTGTAACTTCAGAGATGTTATTAACGTTACGGCTCATCACGGCAGCCATGTATTCTGCCGGATAATTAGCCTTCAGATAGCCCGTCTGGAAAGCCACCCACGAATAACAGGCAGCGTGCGACTTGTTGAAGGCATAGGAGGCAAACTTCTCCCAATCGGCCCAAATCTTCTCCAGAATCTTCGGATCATGGCCGTTGGCCATACCGCCATTAATAAACTTCGGCTTCATGGCATCAACGATATCCTTTTTCTTCTTACCCATGGCCTTTCGCAGGGCGTCACTCTCACCACGGGTGAAATTAGCCAACTGACGGGAAAGCAACATCACCTGTTCCTGATAGACGGTGATGCCATAGGTATCCTTCAGGTATTTCTCCATACAAGGGATGTCGTAGGTGATAGGTTCACGGCCGTTCTTACGGGCAATAAACGAAGGGATGTAATCCATGGGTCCGGGACGATAAAGCGCGTTCATAGCGATGAGGTCCTCAAAGACCGTGGGATGAAGTTCACGAAGGTATTTCTGCATTCCAGCCGATTCAAACTGGAACGTACCCACCGTACGGCCTTCCTGATAGAGTTTATAGGTAACAGGATCGTCAATGGGAATCTTGTCGAGATCGATGACTTTGCCCGTGGTAAGCTTGATATTATCCACAGCCTCTTTCAGAATGGAGAGAGTCTTTAACCCGAGGAAGTCCATCTTGATAAGTCCCGTGGACTCAATGACATGACCATCGTACTGCGTACAATGAAGTTTATGTCCGGGATTATCTTTGTCCTCAACCACAGAAACAGGCACCCAGTCGGAAATGGGGTCACGACAGATGATAAAGCCACAGGCATGAATACCCGTTCCGCGAACTGTACCTTCGAGCATCTTGGCATACTTCATGGTATTGCGCATACGGACATCGGTGGAAACCACGGCCTCCTGCAATTCAGGAACACAACGGATGGCATTGGGCAGACTCATCTTCATATTGTCGGGAAGACGATCGGGAATAGCCTTGCAAAGACGGTTAACGATATCGAGCGGTACTTTTTCCACACGAGCCACGTCCTTGATGGAGTTCTTGGTTGCCATAGTGCCATAGGTGATGATATGTGCACACTTGTCGTGGCCATATTTATCTTCCACCCATTCGAGCACACGTCCACGACCATCATCATCGAAATCGGTGTCGATATCGGGGAGTGAAATGCGGTCGGGATTGAGGAAACGCTCAAACAGCAAGTCGTATTTCAACGGGTCTATCTTCGTGATACCTAAGCAATAAGCCACCACACTTCCGGCAGCAGAACCACGACCTGGTCCCACCATCACGCCCAAATTGTCACGGGCAGAATTGATGAAGTCCTGCACGATGAGAAAGTAGCCGGGGAAACCCATGGTCTTCATGATATGAAGCTCGAAACGAATGCGGTCTTCCACCTCATCAGAGAGCGGATCACCATAGATGCGATGAGCTCCGTCGTAGGCAAGTTTTGCAAGATAGTCAGCCTCAAACTTGATGCGATAGAGCTTTTCAACACCGCCAAGTTTCTTCACCTTTGCCTCAGCTTCCGCTTGCGGCAGTGGGTTCTTACCATTCTCATCGGTGGTGAATTCGCGGAAAAGTTCTTCGGGCGTAATGCGCTGGCGCCACTGCTCCTCCGTTCCGAAACTCTCGGGAATGGGGAAGAACGGCATGATGGGCTCATGCTCGATGTTATAGAACTCCACCTTATCAAGGATTTCAAGAGTGTTGCTCAAAGCCTCCGGCACATCAGCAAAGATCTCGTTCATCTCCTCTTTTGTCTTGAACCACTCCTGCTTGCTATAAAGCATACGTGACGGGTCGTCAAGATCCTTACCTGTAGAAAGACAAAGCAGATGGTCGTGAGCCTCGGCATTCTCCTCATCCACAAAGTGGGCATCATTGGTACATACCAGTTTGATACCGTATTCCTTTGCCAAATCAATCAGATACCCATTAGCCTTCTGCTGCAGGGGGTACGTCTCACGGTTGGCACGAATACTGGGGTCTTTCACCTCATGGCGCTGCAACTCCAGATAGTAGTCATCGCCAAAAACACGATGATACCATTCGATGGCCTCCCGGGCTCCTGCTATGTCATCGCGGATAAGCTTGGAAGGCACCTCTCCGGCAATACAAGCGGAACAAACAATCAAGTCCTCATGAAAACGCTCAAGGTCTTCACGGTCAGTACGTGGACGCATATAGAAACCGTCCACCCATGAACGGGAAACAAGTTTGATGAGATTCTTATAACCATTGTAGTTCTTGGCCAGTACGATGAGATGATAACCACTTTTATCGCCTTTTTCGGCCTCACGCTGCTCCTTTTTGCGGTGAGCCACATACATCTCACAACCGAAAATAGGTTTAAAAGGTTCAAGTCCCTGCTTCTTACGGGAACCATTCACCTTGTTACAATAGTCAAAGAGTTCCTTCACGCCGAACATGTCGCCGTGATCGGTGAGTGCCATACCGCGCATACCATTGCCGACGGCTTTATCCACGAGTCTTTTGATGCTCGACTGGCCGTCGAGAATACTATAATATGAGTGAACGTGTAAATGTATGAAATCTTCCATAATGAGCTCCAAAATTACATAATTAGCACCACACTGCCAAAGAAAATACGAAAATAAACCTTAAAATAAAAAATTCTTAATTTTACATTCTTAATTCTTAATTCTTTTTCTTACCTTTGTCGCAAAATTGAAGCTTCAGCCTAAACCATGGGTAAAAGAATAAAGAAACTTAAGAACGTTCGACTACACCGTGAAGGAACAAATACACTGCTCTACTCAGGCATGGCCATTGTCGTTATAGCAATTTTGCTATGGCACTGTTTTGATACAAAGATTCCTTTTTGGATATTTGTGGCAGTTTTTGGTTTCTTCTATGGCGTTGTCGTTAATTTTTATCGTTGTCCCATCCGTTATTTTGGCGGTGACACCGAGAATATCGTGGTGGCTCCTGCCGATGGCCGGATCGTAGTCATCGAGGAAGTAGAGGAAGAAACCTATTTCCACGATAAGCGACTGATGATCAGTATTTTTATGAGTCCCTTCAACGTGCATGCCAACTGGTATCCTGTGGACGGACGTGTGAAGTTTGTGCACCATCAAGACGGTAACTATCATAAGGCCTGGCTCCCTAAAGCCAGTGAGGAAAACGAACATTCTGACGTGATGATTGAAACGGACAATGGAATTGACGTTCTTTGCCGGCAGATAGCCGGTGCTATTGCCCGTCGCATCGTGACCTATGCAAAACCTGACGAAGACTGCTATATCGACGAACATTTAGGATTCATCAAACTTGGAAGTCGTGTGGACGTGTTCCTGCCTTTAGGCTCTGAGGTCAGCGTCAAAATGGGACAGTCTACAACTGGTGACCAGACGGTGATTGCGAAGCTTAAGTGAAGAGTGAAGAATGAAGATTGAAGAATCTATTGCCCATGTCGATTAAGAAACATATTCCAAATAGTATCACTTGCTGCAACCTGATATGCGGCTGCATCGCCACTTGTTTTGCCTATGGCGGACAGCCAGCAATGGCGCTGCTTTTTATTGTTCTGGGGGCTGTCTTTGATTTCTTTGACGGCATGGTGGCTCGGTTGCTAAATGTCTCCTCTCCTATTGGCAAGGAACTTGACTCTCTAGCTGACGATGTAACTTTTGGCGTGGCTCCTTCAACCATGATTTTCTATGAACTCTCAGTGATGGACTATCCCTCAATGGTGGAACCATTACGCCCCATACTTCCCTACATGGCCTTTATCATGGCAGCTTTCTCTGCCCTCCGTTTGGCAAAGTTCAATCTCGACGAACGACAGGCTATGGGATTCATCGGATTGCCGACTCCTGCCAATGCACTCTTCTGGGGAAGTATTATGGTGGGTGCTACCCAACTTCTGGAAAGCAACGCCTGGATGTCTGTTGCTGTCATCGTGATGGTCCTTGTCAGCAGTTGGCTACTTGTCAGTGAGATTCCCATGTTTGCCTTGAAATTCAAGCATTGGGGATGGGCTGAAAACAAGTTGAAATACATTTTCCTCATCACCTCTGCCCTACTCCTCATTATCTTCCGCATTCCCGGCATTGCTCTTGTCATTGCTTGGTATGTCCTTCTATCTGCTTTTACGCAGAAGCGGAGAGTAGTTGGTTTTATGGTTAAAGGTTAATGGTTATTGCTATCGATAAAAACTTTGTTTTTTTGTGCCTTCGAGTTCTGTAAAATCATTAAACAGCCGCTATGCGACGCTTAACCAGCCCGAAGGGCGCTTAACCTATTAAACTCTTATTTCATCGTCATCGTCCTCTATGTTTATCCTGAAATTTCTCCTCATTCTGTTTTTGGCCGTAGTTGTCAGCATCGGCTATTTCGTTTGGCGTGTCTTCAGCAGCTTCAATAATGCACGCCGTCAGTTTCAGGAAAATGAGCGACAGCAGCAGTCGTCTCATCGCAGAAGAAATGGCAACAATGAAAACGACCTGATTATTGACCAACGTACGCCTGAGGAAGCCAACCGCAAGATTATTCCTGATGATGAAGGAGAATACGTGGATTACGAAGATGCCTGATTATATGAATAAACCTACAAAAAGAACCTTGATTCTAAGCATTATAGCCATCCTGCTTGTCTTCGTGTGGGCAGGTCCGATGACTCTCTTGCTCATTGTCCCTGTGTTGGTACTGGCCTTTTTCTATATGCGCTATCGTCAATACCGGAATGAACCTGCTGACAGCGGACGTATAGATATGCTGACGACCTTGGAGGAAGTGACGGCAAAATACGGTGAACCCGATGATGTCATCGTCACCAATGCCGTGCTTGCCAATGAGGTGGGCGGTGCCATTCCCGTGTATAAACAACAAGGCTTCATCATTGCTGCCGGTGTCAAGATTCCTATTTCCGATATTGAAAGTGTGGCAGCAAAAAACATGGCCACGCCCTACACCGTTGCCGAATATCAGGTTATTATTACCTGTCGCAACGAGAACTACCGCTACATTCGTTTTAATGTGGGTTACGATGAGGAATGGGCGTCGCAGGTTGTTGCTCAGATAGAAAAATACAGAGTCGGATAAGCGACTCTGTATTTTTGTTCTATCAGAAACCGAATGCCTTATAGGAATGGGCGGGCAGCTTGAGGCGGAACACAGTTTGCCCCTCACGGTAAGGTGTCCAGCGGTTATTGCCATAGACCACATCGGAGGCAGGTTTCAACTGACCGTTGTCTTCAAGATTACGTAGGGCCGCCACCTTACTGTGGAACACTACATTCACCTCCACGGCTTCATCATTGAAATTCTCCACGACAAATGTCTTGTTGTCATAAGGGAACAACACTATCTTTGAACGGCCTTCTATATAATAGCCCACATCACGGCTCATCTTGCTGCGAATCATATTCAGGACTCCTGCGGGATAATCATAAAGATTGCCGAAATCATCAGGAATGGTGAGCACATAGAGTGTTCCCTTTGAATAGGTGTCACGAAGCAGAATAGGATATCCCGAGACACCACCATCGAGCGGACGACCTGCACTGACCACTTCCCACGCATCATTCGTGAAATATTTCACCTGCGGAATGATGAACTCACGTGAAGACTTACCCATACGGCCGAAATCATTGACAATGGCCTTTAGATCACCGCAATAGAGTTCGCAGACATCTGCCAATTGGTCTTTGATCTGCTTGAGCAAGCCTGTTGTCACGATGACATCTCCGCCCTTCCGTAACTGTGCCTTGATTTTCTCCACCAGTTGCAGATCTTTCGCTGCCTGCTGGGTGAGCAACAACTGCTGCTTGTTTTCAAGCCAACGCGAAAACATATCCATGGGCAAACCTATCATACCGAGATAGTTCTGCAGAAAATCTTCACCTGAGGAATGGAAAGGCTTGTAGGAAGCAAGACCGATGGGATTGCCCAACTGTCCGATAATTTTGTCGTCATTACGAAGAGTCACATAGGCAATGCGTGCCAGTGTAGACGGCATGATGGTCTTATTGCCTTTCTGGTAAGAAGCAGCCATCTCATCGTAATTGAAACTGGTGGTACCGTCCTGCCACTCGCGCTTCTGTTGGGGTGTCATTTTCACTTCTGCCAACTGCATGTAATTCCAAAGAATAATCTCCGGCGTTTTGGAAAGCATCGTGAGATGCACCTGTTCAGCATAGCGGTCCACGCCCATGTGTATACCACCAGCATCCACCCAACCACCCCCGTTTTTACCTGGAGCAATATTATCGAAATAGCGCACAATATTGTAACTGAGGTAGTTCTGCAGATGCTGGGCGCTACCAGGGTCACGTGTTTCTGTACCTGTCCAAAGACCGTCGAAGTAAAGCGGTTCTTCCTCCAGGTTGAAGCCTAAACCTTGGAAATGATCATACCAGTTGGGGTATTTGATGATGACCTTCACCTTAGGATTTACCTTCTTAGCAGGTCCTACGACCAATTCCCTGCCAGCATCAGCCATCAGCCGCAAACGGTAATCCGTCCAGCTCTTGCTTCCCTTAGCAGCTATCTCGTCATCGTTTTTGATGTCGATAAAAAAGAAGTCGTCAAGGATGAAATCATCAAAATGTTTCGCAGTGTATTCGGCAATCTCCTTAACTTTCTGCCTGTCGGCAGGCCTAGCATAACTATAGGTTTCGAAGTCAGTAGGCTCAGAGATGGTATAAGTGATACCGCCACCCACTTCGAGCCCCTGTTTCTGGAAGAATTTTTTCACTTTGAGCAGCACCTTCTCATTCACAATGAAGGCGTCACGGTGGGTTTCCAGATAGATCTTGTCAATATCCACCTGCTCACTGATGGTCTTCCAAGTGGACTCTAGGAAGTTCTTGTCGTCCATACGGGCTACATCCTGAGCGCGGACATAGGTGGAGACCTTGAAATTCTTGTAATGACCAGCTTGTGCCGAAACACTTGCCACTATTAGCAGCAATAATGCCGCTATAAGTTTTTTCATCATAGTAAGAAAAAATTAGTGGAGGTCGAATGTTTTTTTCAGATAGATATCTTCCGACGAAGTACCCACAAGGATATCGAGCTGGCCTTTTTCCAGTTTCCAGCTGTTGGTAGCAGCATTCCAGTCCTTTAGATCGTCGCGACGAAGCAGAATACACACGCGCTGCCGTTCTCCTTTCTTCAAGGCCACACGCTGGAAGCCTTTCAGTTCCAGAGCCGGACGCTTCAATGCCGATTTCTTGCGAGAGACATAAACCTGAGCCACCTCTTCAGCTGCTATATCCGACAGGTTCTTCAAGTCAAACTCCACACGAATCCCCTCAGCAAAGGGTTTCACAGAAAGATTACTATATTCAAATTCGGCATAGGAAAGGCCATAGCCGAAAGGATAGGCAACAGGCAGCTTCTTGGTGGTAAACCAGCGATAGCCCACCAGCAGGTCTTCGGTGTAAGGTGCGATAAGTTCCTGATTGCGGTCATTTCTCTCCCTATTCACCAAGTCCACGAAGATGTCGCCTTGTTTCTCCTGCTGCTTCAACTCCTGGGGATATGACTTCGTGGCATAAGCTGGCGACTCCTCCAACTTCCGAGGGAAGGTGAAAGGCAGTTTTCCTGAAGGCGAGACTTTACCTGTTAGCACATCGGCGAGTGCCCGTCCACCCTCAGAACCATTAAACCATGAAATGAGCAGCGCACGCGAAACTTCACTGACTGTCTGAATTTCCAGAGGACCACCCGCCACGAGTACCGTGATGAGATTCTTATTGGCAGCAGCCAACGCCTTTGCCACTTCGTTCTGTCCTTGAGGCAATTCAATGGAGACACGGTCGGAACCTTCAGTCTCCACCTCACGGTTATCACCTGCTACAAATATTACCACATCAGCACTACGGGCTACTTTCACGGCTTCTGCGAGTAATGCAGGATCTGCAGGCATCTGAGGGGACACACGCTGAAAGCGCTGCTGAGGACCATAGGAAGGATAGCCTTGTGCCCATACTATTTCCGCACCGTTCTTCACCACCGTACGGATTCCTTCCAAAGGCGTTACCTCGCGAAGGGTCTTCACACCGGCACCCACACCGCCAAGGGCCTGTTTGCATTTGGCATTATCACCAATCACGGCAATTTTGCGGATACGGTTAAGATTCAACGGCAGTGCACCATCGTTCTTCAAGAGTACAATGGAACGCTTTGCCACCTCGTAAGCGGTCTTCAACTGTTCAGGCTTACAAGTCATCTCGGCATTGGCCTTCTCTTTAGGAACAGGCGCCACGGCCAAACGCACGCGAAGCAGTTCCCTCACGCGTTGATCAATGACAGATACTGGAATTTTACCGTTCTTGACGGAATCCAGCAAGGCCTCACCCATAAAGCGGTTGCCGGGCATTTCCACATTCATACCGCTGACCACGGCAGAAGTGGCATGCACACCACCCCAATCGCTGATCACAATACCAGGGAAGCCCCAGCGCTTGCGGAGAATATCTATCAACAGCATAGGATTATCCGAACACCATCGTCCGTCTACCTTATTATAAGCAGCCATCACACCCCAAGCATCACCCTCACGAACAGCCATCTCGAAAGGTTTCAGATAGATTTCGTTCATGGCACGAGGCGATACCCTCACATCCACAAAACCGCGGTAGTTTTCCTGATTGTTCAGGGCATAGTGTTTCAGACAGACAGCCGCTCCCACGTCTTGTGCACCTTTCGTATAAGCCACTGCCAGCATACCGCTAAGCAACGGGTCCTCACTGAAATATTCATAAGTGCGTCCTCCGGTAGGAAGGCGCTGGATATTGATGGCGGGTCCGAGAATCATGTCTTTACCCCGCAGACGAGCCTCGATGCCCATGCCACGGCCATAGGCGTATGCCATCTCTGGACACCAAGTTGCAGCCAATGCCGAACCCGTGGGAAAGAACGTGGCAGAATCATTCTTCAGATGTAGTGAATTCCAGCTGTGAGGTTCCATCTCCTCACGGATACCGAAGGGACCGTCGGCATATTCAATATCGGCAATGCCCAGACGCTCAACACCCGCCGAAGAGAACATGTTCTTTCCATGAAGCATGTTCACCTTTTCCTCTAATGTCATCTTCTTGATAATGGCGTCAATCTCTGTTTCGTGTTTGAGAAGAGCCGTCGGATACTGGGCATAAGATACATTCCCATAAAGCGTTGAGAGAAATACTACCAGAAACATTCTCAAAGTTAGTGGTTTCATAAAAAAAAGGATTAAAGTGGAGATTTTCAGTTATACATTTCTACAAACAAACGGCAGTCATTACAGACTCGCCAATAGGGTTATCATGGTATTTGGGACACGGAGCCACGACTCCGCATCCCATTAAAAATCAGCTATGCACCAGGGTACCAATATCCTCACCCTGCATCACTTTTTTCAGGTTTCCTACCACATCCATATTGAACACATAGATGGGAAGGTGGTTGTCGTTACACATCACAACGGCGGAAAGATCCATCACCTTCAGGCCACGTTCAAGCACCTCGTCATAGGTAATGTCGTGGAACTTCGTGGCAGTGGGGTCTTTCTCAGGATCAGCGGTATAGATGCCATCCACCCGTGTACCTTTCAGCATGGCGTCTGCCTCAATCTCAATACCGCGGAGCGATGATCCGGTATCGGTCGTGAAATAAGGAGAACCTGTTCCTGCAGAGAAGATGCACACCAGCCCCGCTTCAAGGGCCTCGATGGCCTTCCACTTGGTATAAAACTCACCGATAGGTTCCATTCGAATGGCCGTCAATACCTTGTTCTTCACACCCACAACGCTCAGTGCGGAACTCAAGGCCAGGGAGTTGATCACCGTAGCCAGCATTCCCATCTGATCACCCTTTACACGGTCGAAGCCTTTCTGACTTCCACTCAATCCGCGGAAGATGTTACCACCGCCAATCACGATGCCGATCTGCACGCCCATGTCATGGACTTCCTTGATTTGCTGTGCATACTCAGCAAGTCTTTCAGGATCGATGCCATGACCTTGCTTACCCATCAGGCTCTCGCCTGAAAGTTTCAGAAGAATTCTTTTAAATTTTGCCATAATCTATTATATATTTAAAGTATCAGATTTTATTTGTACACAGAGACATTGATAAAAGTTTAAGCGCTACTTCGCAGCTGGTTAAATAAACTCAGAAAACAAACGCCACTTCCTTGAAGGCATAGCGGCGAAGGCTTCCTTCTGTGTCACGCAACACCAGATGACCATCATCCTCCACCGTGACCAGTTCCGCCTCAAAGTTGCCCTGACTGTCTTTGTAGGGATAGAAACCCTCCTTGCGATAGAGATGACGGCGATATTTCTCGCGAATCTTGTCCAGACGGAAATGGTCCATCTGCCACAAAAACTCAGAAAGCAGGTCGTGAAGCACTTCTTCCCGATCCCACTCATGACCGCTGACCTGCAGCATGGAAACAGGATTTGGAGCCTCGCTGACAAACACCTGTTGATTCACATTCAACCCAATGCCTATCACACAGTCGCGAATCAATGCTCCGCTCAGACGGTTCTCTATCAAGATGCCGCCAATCTTGAGGTCGCCCACATAGATATCGTTGGGCCATTTGATGTATACCTCTTCCTCCAACACCCTCGACAGATAGCGGCGCATGGTCTCTGCTATGGCCATGGAGATGATATACTGGTCATGCGCAAGGACATCCTTCGGATGAATGAGAATACTGAAGGTGAGATTCTTGCCCACTTCACTTTCCCAGTGATTCGTGCCCTGGCCACGCCCCTTACGCTGGAATTCTGTCCACGCGACAGTCATCTCCTCATCGTCAACAGGTGTGTAACCGCGGAGGAAATCATTCGTGCTGTCAGTTTCTTCAAGATGTATGATTTTACATTCCATATATGCCCTACAAAGGTAGAAAAAAAAGAGTAATAAACAAAAAAAAGTTTGCCATAACATGCAACATTCTTCATTCTTCACACTTCATTTTCCTTTTTTTTACTATCTTTGCCAACAATATGACGAAAACGGAAGAACAAAACCAGAAGGACGAGTTCTATATGCACCGTGCGCTCGACGAAGCGCATGCGGCACTCGAGGCAGGAGAGATTCCCATCGGAGCAGTGGTCGTATGCCGCGACCGCATCATTGCCCGTGCCCATAATCTGACGGAAACACTCACTGACGTGACTGCCCATGCCGAGATGCAGGCCATCACCATGGCAGCCAATCAGTTGGGCGGTAAGTATCTGACGGAATGTACGCTCTACGTCACGGTAGAGCCCTGTGTGATGTGTGCCGGTGCACTTGGATGGGCACAGGTTCCCCGCATTGTCTATGGAGCTCCCGATGAGAAGCGTGGCTATCAGCTTTACGCCCCAAAAGCCTTTCATCCGAAAGCCAAAATAATTGGCGGCATCCTCGAAGAAGAATGCCGCCAGCTAATGGTTGAGTTCTTTAAACAATTAAGAGTTAAGAATTAAGATTTAAGATTAATTCTCGCTGCGCTGCGATTAAGCCCCCCTGTGGCTTAAGCCGTGGCGTCACTGAGCAGAGGGAAGTAATTATGAATTTAGAATTATGCAATTCTTAATTGATAATTGCTGAAGGCAACAACTCTAAATTCTTAACTCTTAATTCTTAATTACTTCACCTGTACCACCAGATACTTCGAAGTACTCCAGAAAGTCTGAGGATTGGTGATGCGAAGCACATACTGATCCTTCGAGTCGCGGTTCAGCGTGTAGCTGCTGCCGGGATGCATGGTGAGCAGCTTAGCCCACTTTGAATACAGCTTAATTTCATTCACTACGCGAATATCAATCTTCGTGAAGTAGCTCTTGTTGAAGTTGCCCTGCAGCACTCTTCCCTTCACCAGGATGCCCTGCTCCTTCAGCTCGCTCTTCGTGCCAAACACATACCAGGCCGTATTGAGCTGCCTGTCTTGCGTGTTAATCACCTCAGTCTTCTGAGAGCTCTCTTCCTGCAGGCTGGATACGTTCGTATTCAGGTTATTGATGGTCTCATCCAACTGGGAGATATGGATATCCTTGGAATCCAGTTCCACGCGCAACTGCTGTAACTGCTGTTCCTTCTCTTCCAACTGGGCAGTCAGCGTCTCAATAGTCTTCTTCAACTCATCACCCTTGAAAGAACTCTCACGCAACTGCTGCTGGAGCTTGTTAATGAGCTGCTTGTTCTGCTGCATGCGCTGAGAAATAAACTGCATGTTCTCACGAATCTGCTGGGCCTTGTCGGCCTTTTCGCCTGACTGTGCCACAGTGACACGGTTTTCAGCTTCTGTAATCTGACGGAATCCCTCTTGAATCTCATTCAGAGTTCCCATCATGTCATTAATCTCATTGTCCTTCTGGGCAATAATCTTCTGCAGAGAGTCTGCCTGACTGATGCTGGCCAGATTCTGAGCTGTTTTCTGGTCTTGACAAGCCACCATAGCCATGAGGCATAGACCAACAAAAAGTAATTTTTTCATAACTTATTTGGTTTGATTACAATAAATACGTCCTTCGTCATGGTCATCGTCATCGTTTTCTACCTTCCACCACGATGACAAATTCACCTTTGGGCTCGCGCTCCTGGAAATGAGCTATCACTTCCGCCAGCGTTCCGCGCACACTCTCTTCGTGAATTTTCGAAATCTCACGACAACAACTCACCTGCCGGTCCTCGCCAAAAACATCACGAAACTGCTGCAGCGTCTTCAGCACGCGGTAGGGACTCTCATAGAAGACCATCGTACGTTCCTCGGTGCTCAACTGCTCCAGTCGCGTCTGCCGTCCTTTTTTCTGTGGGAGAAAACCCTCGAAGCAGAAACGGTCGCAAGGAATTCCACTTGACACCAACGCCGGCACGAATGCCGTGGCACCCGGTAAGGTCTGTACTTCCACGCCTGCAGCCACCGCCTCACGAACCAGATAGAAACCCGGGTCGCTGATACCTGGCGTTCCTGCATCGCTGATGAGGGCAATGGTCTGTCCCACCTTCAGCCGTTCCACGATACCAGCAGAAGTGCCATGTTCATTGAACTTATGGTGCGACATCAAATGGTTCTTGATATCAAAGTGCTTCAGCAGATTCCCGCTCGTGCGAGTGTCCTCCGCCAGCACAAGGTCAGCCTCTCGGAGCAGCCGGATAGCACGCATAGTCATATCCTCCATGTTGCCCACAGGAGTTGGAATGATGTACAAGATACCCATTACGGAGTGCAAATGTAAGCTATTTATTCGTATGAAACAAAAAAAACAGCCATTTCTTTGCAATTTTTAAAACCTTTCGCTACCTTTGTGCAGAAAAAACAGCTATTATGACAAATAACCTTGAAGGTGAAATACACCGTCCCGGACGCATTGAAGTGGTATGTGGATCCATGTTCTCAGGCAAGACCGAGGAACTCATCCGCCGTCTGAAAAGGGCCAAGTTTGCCAGGCAGCGCGTTGAGATTTTCAAGCCAAGCATCGATACGCGCTATTCCGATGAAGAAGTTGTCAGCCACGACCAGAACGCCATTCTTTCCACCCCCATCGACTCTTCGGCAAGCATTCTCCTGCTCGCCACCGACATCGACGTGGTTGGCATCGACGAAGCCCAGTTTCTCGACGAAGGTCTGGTGAGCGTCTGTAACGAACTGGCCAATCGCGGCATACGCGTCATCATTGCCGGTCTCGACATGGACTTCCGCGGTGTACCCTTCGGCCCCATTCCAGCCCTCTGTGCCATCGCCGACGAAGTGACCAAGGTGCATGCCATCTGCGTCAAATGCGGTTCCCTGGCCTATCTCAGTCACCGTCTGGTACAGAGCGACAAGCGCGTCCTCCTTGGAGAGACACAGGAATACGAGCCCCTCTGCCGTGAATGTTACCAAAAGGCCATCCAAGCAGAGAAGCAGGAAGACGACCAGCAGCCCACTCTCTTCTAGTCATCACTCTTCATTGAGAATTGATAATTGATAATTGCCGAGGCAACAACTCTTAATTCTTCACTTTTTATTCTTAATTCTTCACTCTTCACTTTAGAATATGCTTGAAAAGGAGATAACCTTCGACCGATTTATCCGCTGGGCCATGATTGCCCTGCTCATCATCGGCATCTACTTGCTTGTCAACCGCCTCAGCACCGTACTGCTGCCGTTCTTTGTAGCATGGTTATTCGCCTATTTGCTCTACCCCATCGTCAAGTTCATACAATATAAATTACATGTACCCACGCGCGCGTTGAGTATTATTGTGACCCTCATCTTCGTCATTGCCATCGTGGGAGGCGTCATCTGGCTCATCATCCCGCCCATGATCGAACAGTTCAGCAAACTGGGCAACCTCATGACCGCCTATATACATAAGACCGCCCATATCACCAGCATCCCCGAAGTCGTACAGCAATGGATCAACGACAACGGTAAAGAAATCACCAGCATCGTCAAAAGCCAAGACTTCACCAATGGTATTCGCGAGGCCATGCCCCACGTGTTCAAGTTCATCGGCAAGGGAGCCAACTACATCATCAGCATCATCGGCTCCCTGATAGCCCTGCTCTACATGTTCTTCATCCTGCTCGATTACGAATACCTCACTGAGAACTGGATTCGCATCTTCCCCAAGAAGGTGCGTCCCTTTTGGCACTCACTCATGAAAGATGTGGAGCAAGCCCTCAATAACTACATCCGCGGACAGGGACTTGTGGCCCTCTGCATGGGAATTCTCTTCTGCATCGGCTTCACCATCATCGACTTCCCCATGGCCATCGGCCTCGGCATACTCATCGGCATCATGGACATGGTGCCCTATCTCCATACCTTCGCCCTCATCCCCACCGTCTTCCTGGCCCTGCTGAAAGCTGTCGACACCGGGGAGAACTTCTGGATCATCCTCATCTCCGCCGTTGCCATCTTCATCATTGTACAGATCATCATCGACATGATCATCACCCCGAAAATCATGGGGAAAGCCATGGGACTCAACCCCGCCATCCTGCTCCTCTCACTCTCCGTCTGGGGATCACTCCTTGGCTTCATCGGTTTGATCATCGCCCTTCCCCTCACCACAATCATCATTGCCTACTACAAACGCTATGTGACACGGGAAGAAGACGACGATGTGGGACTTGAAACTCTGCCTGAAGGGCAGGAAACCGTCCTTATCAACCCCTCTGAACAGCTCACAGAGCCCCAAGAGACACAAAAAGATGAAAAAACCGAAGAATAATTTTGCAGTTTCGATTTTTAATCGTAACTTTGCACCCGCTTTTGAAGCAATACCGGAGATCCGTTAGCTCAGCAGGTAGAGCACAACACTTTTAATGTTGGGGTCTTGGGTTCGAGCCCCAAACGGATCACCAAAGAAAAAAGTCGCTGATTGTCAGCGACTTTTTTCTTTTTTATTCTAACCTCAAACCTCATTTCCTATACCGGTTTAGCAGCTGCTGCGGCATACGCACGATGCAGATGTTCATGGAGCGCCCGTCTTCAGAGAGCATGGCCGACTGTATCTCTATCTCCGTTCCGTCTGGCTTGAAGGTGGGGTGCACATGGTCGCGTGCCGTTGTCTTATGTCCGGCCGTCAGCAAAGTTCGTTCTCCCGTATGCCGGTCAATGACCCACAACTCACGTGCGAAATCATCACCCGCTACCCAATGTCCGTCATGCGAGCCAGCCACATGCCAGAAATTGTCGCCGGGCACTTGGCCTTCCAGCGTCAATTCACGCGTGCGCATATTCACCACAGCAATCCCCGTGGCATATTCCTTTGTGCCAGAAGGTCCCCAGTCATTCGACAGGGCAAACGACTCCAGTCCGTCGATGCTCTTGGTCTCGTCACTCTTGATGGGTCTGTGACCGATGATGGCAATCACCATCTCGTCCTCGCTGATAACTGCCTCGTGAGTCACCCAGTCGTGCTCTGTCTCACGATAGACGGGCCTCAGATTCGTACCGTCGGCATTCACCATCCATGTGCGCTGTGGAGCCTTTCCTCCTGTCTCCCAACAGAAGATAACCTCCCCTGGATGCCAGGGGTTGCCCTGAATGTGTCCTACCTTGAAATGCACAGCCACCACAGGCTCCGCCTTTCCCGTCGTGAGATCCATCTTCCCGATGCCGCCCGGACCAGCCCCCATGTTACGGGGACCGAAGTTCTCCGCAATCGGTTCTGCGATAGGCATCTTGCGGGCATATTCCTTGTCCAGACGGAAATAAACCGACTGCTCGCTGCCGTCGAGAGCCATGTCACCCTCACTGCACATCTCAGCAGGTATCATCCCGCATATGCGCTCATAAGCCTTCTTTTTCTTCAGCCTGCCTGCTTCTGAGTCGGCAAAAAGACGCTCGAGATTGATTTCCACCACCTCCATACCTGTCCGCACATTCTTCTTGTCTATCACGGGTCGCATGATATAGAGGTTCATCGATTGACGGGCCACACAGAGCATACCTGTGAAACCACCTTCCGTCACCTGAACGATATCACCCGTCTCCTCGTTAACAGCCATGGCTTCTCCCTTTACGCGGTCTGAGCGGAAAACGACCCACTTCCCGTCAGAAGTCCATTGGTTATGCGTCTGGTAAATCTTCGAATCTCCAGTACCACTCTTGCTAGTCAGGAACACCAATTCCACACCCGTCTTGGGATCGTTAATCACTTTTCGTTCCGACGGGTATCGCGTTCCTATCTGTGCCGTTGACGCCATCGTACTCATCAAAGCGGTAACCATCATGATTATTTTTCTCATAGTTTTGTTCTTTTATATTAATTTCATGATATCCTATTCCTCCACTGGAAACCTCCGTCTTGCAGATACTACATTTTCTATGGCACAAAGATACAGATAAACGAGCATAAAACAAAAGAAAAACAATTTTTCTTATTTCTTTACCATTTCCGAAGAAAAGTTTTCCTTTATGCCGAAGGTTTTCGTTAACCTCACAACCTCACTCCTATTACAAAACAAATTCAAACCGTCTTAAAAGAAACAACTCTCATGAAAAAACTACTCATACGCCCCATGAAAACTATCCCCGCGTGGTTCCTCCTTTGCGGATTATTCTTTCTCCTTCCCGCGAGAGCACAATATCCCAGTATTCCTCCAGAAGATAGGAGAGCAGCTCAGAAACTGATTGACAAAGCCCAAGCCCATAGTGACAGCGCCTGGCAAGTGGCACTCCCCGTCATCCGTGCAGAACATGCGAAAGGGAAGTCCTATGTGCCAAGGGCCTCCCGGCCAGCCGATTTGCCGCAAGCAAAGATTCCAGCCTTTCCCGGGGCAGAAGGCGGCGGCATGTACTCTTTCGGAGGAAGAGGCGGAAAAGTGCTGACCGTAACCAACCTAAACGACGACGGCATCGGTTCACTTCGCCGGGCGTGCGAACAGGGCGGTGCGCGTATCATCGTCTTTAATGTCTCGGGCTACATCCGGTTGAAGTCCCCCCTGATCATCAGAGCCCCCTACATCACGATAGCAGGACAGACGGCACCCGGTGAAGGCGTATGCATTATAGGAGAATCAGTATGGATAGATACTCACGATGTGGTCATCCGCTATTTGCGAATCCGCAGAGGCGAGACATGGGTGGGACGGTGTGACGACTGTCTGGGAGGCAATCCTGTCGGTAATATCATGCTCGACCATCTGTCGGTTGCTTTCGGACTAGATGAGAACATCTCCTTCTACCGTCACATGTTTACCAACGATGCCAAGAAACCTGTTGCAGTGAAACTGCCTACCGTCAACGTGACCATCCAGAACTCCATCATCGCCAAGGCACTCGACACCTTCAATCACGGTTTCGGCTCCATCATCGGAGGAGAAAACGCATCCTTCATGCGTAACCTGTGGACCTGCAACAACGGGCGGAATCCCAGAGTCGGCAGCGAAAGCATTTTCAATTTCGTCAATAATGTCATGTTCAACTGGTATGGTAGAACCCTCGATGGCGGCATGTATTCCACCAAATTCAACATCTGCAACAACTACTACAAACCAGGTCCTGCCACCCCGAAAGAAAAGCCGATAAGCCACCGCATTGTCCGTCTCGACGGAGAGCGCGACAAGAACGGATTCCTGGAAATATCCCCCACCTATTGCGAAGGGAATATCGTGGATGGAAACCAGACGGTTTCAGCAGACAACTGGAAAGGAGGAGTGCAGTTAGGCAGTCGGGAAATGACCGATGAGATAGAGCAGATGATTCGCAGACATGAACCTTTCGAGCATCCGTTCTTCACCGTCATGCCCGCTCAACAAGCCTACGAATATGTCTTGAAAGATGCAGGTGCCAAACTCCCGTGCAGAGACAAAATGGACGAGATATTCATAGAAGAAGTAAAGACCGGCAAGGCCTATTATGCCAAAGACGCCCGCCCCGATTCCTATCTTTTCAAACACCGGCGACTCCCGCAAGATTCCTGGAAAATCGGCATGATCACAGACGTCCAGCAGATAGGCGGATTCCCTGAGTATAAGAAATGGAAACCATACAAAGACAGCGACCTCGACGGGATGCCCGACGACTGGGAAAAGGCAAACGGACTGAATCCTCTTGACGCCTCAGACGCCAATCAGGACATGACGGGTGACGGTTATACAAATATTGAGAAATACATCAACGGAATATCGTCAGGCCAAAAGAACCGATTAGACAAATTTGAATAACGACTTTCTCTCATTTATACAAAATAAAGACAACCGAAAACCTTATTTGGGAGATTGGCTCTTATTTCGTTACCGTGAAATAATTGGATCGTAAGGGCTGGGTGTAGGCGGCATCCGTTACGGTGACGGTGTCCTGCAACTGGATATCAGCGGAGGAGGATCCTATCTTGAGAACATAGTTTCCGGGGGATACGGTCCATTGGCCGAAACCGTTATCAGCACGCTTCAACGTGTCGTAATGACCTAACTGCTGGGGAGAAAGGAGCATAGTGACGGTGCGGATCTCATTGGGACGCAGGCGGACACGGGTGAAGCCCTGCAACTGGATGGGACGCAAGGACTGCAGCCTCTCAGTAGGCGACACGTAAAGCTGGACAATTTCGTCGGCTTCGCGCTTACCGGTGTTCTTGATGTCGAAGATGATCTGTATCTGTTTTCCGGAGGCGGGCACTTCTTTGTCAATCTGCAGATTGCTGTATTCGAAGGTGGTATAGGTGAGTCCGTAACCGAAAGGCCATGCGATGCGGGCATCGGGCTTGTCGGCATAATTGTAGCAGACGGGTTCGTGAATCTCTACGGCAGGATAGCTGACGCTGAGTTTGCCGGAGGGCGACACCTTGCCATAGAGGATGTCGGCCAGGGCGTTGCCGCCTTCTTCTCCGGGATACCATGCCTGGATGATGGCGGCGCAACGGTCGGCAATGCCACTGATGACCTGGGCACGGCCGCCAAAGACGATGAGGACAACGGGCTTGCCAGTGTCGAGCAGTTTCTTCACAAAGGCTTCCTGTTGACCTGGAAGACGAAGGCTGGTGCGCTCACGGTTCTCTCCGCAGAGGATGGCATTCTCGCCCACGGCAGCAATGATGACGTCGCTCTTGGCGGCCATGGCAAGGGCTTCACCGAGGTCGGTCTTCTCGCCACTGTCAATTTTGCGGTTCTGCAGGCTGATGAGGTATTTCACACGGTCGTCACCGCTGTTCTCCACTACAGTCTCCACTTGCTCGGTCCAGTCACATCCGCGGCTGTAGCTCAGCTGGAATCCTTCGGGCTTACGGTTCTCGAGTCCTTCGCGAAGGGTAACGATGTGGGGGTGCTCGCCGTCTTCTATCTTCTGCTGCCAGAAATAGCGCATGCTGGGATAGGTGTAGTCGCCTGTCATGGCCCAAATCTGATTGGCATTGGGTCCGGTGAGGAAGATTTTAAGTGAAGAGTGAAGAGTGAAGAGTGAAGAATCCTTCGGTTGTGAAGAATCTGGGGTGAGGGGCAGGATGCCGTTGTTCTTGAGGAGGACGACGGACTGGGTGGCGAGCTCGTAGGCGGTCTGCCGCTCATCGGGGGTGTCGAGATTGATGTGCTCGGTGGAACAGAGATTGGGATTCTCATCAAGGAGGCCTACACTGGCCTTATAGGCGAGGACGCGCTTCACGGCTTTCTCGAAATCCTGTTCGGAGACGAGTCCTTTCTCGATGGCATCGGGCAGATGGGCATAGGAGGTGCCTTTGGGGAAATCGACGTCGTTGCCGGCATTCATGGCGGCTGCAGCTCTCGTCATATGGCTCTGGAACCCGGGAATCTGCTCGATGGAGGTGTAGTCGCTCACCATCATACCGTCGAAATGGAGATAGGTGCGGAGGATGCCGTCGATAATCTCTTTGTTACAGACGCAATTGGTGCCGTGGACGGCGTGATAGCCGGTCATGACGACCTTGCTGCCGCCTTCGCGGATCATGGTCTCGTGGGGAAGGAGGATTTCTTCCATGAGTTCTTTCTCTTCGGCGTCACCGCCACCGCCATAGCCGAGGAAATGCTTGCTGCAGGTGCCCACACCTTCACGAAGACCGCCAAACTGGAGGCCGCGCACGAAAGCAGTGCCTAGGGCTGCGGAGAGGTAGGCATCTTCGCCATAGGATTCTTCCAAGCGGTTGAAAGAGGGAGTGCGCACGACATCGACCATAGGCGAGAGGGAGAGGAGTCCGCCGATGCGGCGCAGCTGACGACCTGTCTGATAGGTCTTCTTCTCTGCCAGTTCGGTGTTGAAGGAGCAGGCTTGTCCGATCTGCTGGGGATAGATGGTGGCGTCGCGGGTAGTAACCCCGGTGAGCACTTCTTCGTGGAAGAGGGCGGGAATGCCGCTGGGGGTGTTGTGGATGAGCCACTGCTGGATGGCGAGCACTTTGTCGCGGATGCTGTCGGCGCAAGTCGATTCCTGACTGGCGAACTGCGAGAAATGTCCGATGCCATTGGGGATGAGCTGGCGGCATTTGAGGGTGTCGAGCTTTCCGCTTTCGTCGAAGAGGTCGTTCATCATCATGCCCCGCAACTGGGCCACACGCTCCTCCATGCTCATACGGCTGTAAAGGTCGTCGATTTTCTGTTCAACGCTGTCGGAGGTGCAGGCTGCTACGGCCAGCAGCAGGCATAACGGGATAAGAATTCTAAGATTTCGCATAGGTAAAGATTGTTTTATTTGCTGCAAAAATACAAAATATCTGCGAAAGTAATGGCTGGAGTGAAGAAAAATGCACACTGCATCGCAGAAATTATGAAAAGGGGCCCTGAGGGCGACGGCAAGAAACCTTTACCGATAAGCGGGGAATTACCTGATTGCGATTTTCCGGTGACTGACGACATAGAGGCCACGGGGAAGGGAACGGGCAGCACCGGCACCCTGCCTCACGAGTCTGCCATCGAGGGTGTAGACGGCAGACGGTGAGAGGGTTTCGTTTGAGCGAACGGAAGTGACGGCGGTGGGGCCTTCCGCGGTGAGCTGGAGTCCCAGACGTGCCATGCCTTCCATGAGGGAGGCTCCGCTGGCCATGGCTCCGAGGGAGGGCACCTGCGTCTCGTCGAAGGGCTCGCCCCAATAGTAGTTGCAGAAGGTGGCGGGATAGGCGCTGAGATTGAGGTTGCTCCAGAGGGCATTGGCGTTTCGCTGCATGCAGCGAACGAAGGTGCGGCGATAGTTCTCATCAACATCGGTGTCGAGGGCCATATTGACGAGATAGGGAATGGCGACGGCCTTGAAGATGCTCTGATCCAGAGAGGTGCCTTCGTGGCGGAGCAGTCCGTTGTGGTTGCAGGCACTGGAGGTGGCAAGGAAGAGCGTCACCTTCTGCGCCATCGACAATTTGTTGGCGTCGCCGGTGACATGATAGAGGCGGCGGCAGGCTTCGGCGAAGGTGCCCTGCGTATAGGTGAGGGCGGGATCTTCCACTCTGCCGGTGTTGCCGAGATGGTTCACGATCTGGTCTTCCATATAGCGGTAGATCTCAATGGCGGTGTCGAGGTATTTCTGTTCGCCATAGCGCTCGTAGAGCTTGCAGGCCAGCAGACAGCCTGGGGAGTTGGTGCAGGCGTTGCGCCCCATGTCGTTAGATTTCCAGGGAAGTCCCCAAAACCCGTTTTCATCGCGCCATCCGCGGGGCTCGATGTAATTGTCGAAGAGGGTGCGTGCCATGTCGGCATACTGGTCGGCCTGAAGGGCTTCCGACATGTGGAGCATGGTGAGCGAAATCCAGCACATATCGTCGGTAAACTCGTTGAGGAAGCCCGTCGGGTCGGAATCGTCGTGATACCAGTTGTGGGCATGTGAATTGTACCATCCTCTCATAAAGGACCTGTAACGGCTGGCCTTCGTGGCGTCGGTGTCGCGGATGCGTTCATAGGAATAGATGACCACATCCATGGCGTGGGCCTGCTGCCAATAGAGGTAATCGGACTGCGACTCATGATCAGGATGGGAGGAGGGAATGGCCCAGAAGAAGCCGTATGGCGACATAAACTGATTGATGAATGCAGTCGTGAGCGTGTCGGCACGTCCGGAGAAATCGCGTTCGATGATGGATGCCAGAGGGTCGGCGGCTGAAGAAGGCAGTGGCCTGCCGCAAAGGGCAAGAAGGGCCACCGCCGAAGACAAAATAATACGGTTGACTTTCATTTATGCTGTTTGTTTTCTATTATTTTCAGGAGTGAATCTGCTTTTATGGCAAGAATGCTGTCGCCCTTAGTATCCAAACCGTCGAGATATTCCTTTGCCTTATCAAGATCACCGTCATTCAGGGCGTCTTCCGCACAGTAATAGTAACTCCATGCTATGGTTTGCGGGTTGTCACAAGAGGTAATGGTCATAGTTGCTATGAAAATGAATGCAATCAATGATTTTAAAGTCTTAACTTTCATATATTCTCTTTTAAAATTCTACCAGAGGTCGAACTCGTAGATGCGCGTGGCATCGGGGCCGAGGGACTGGGAAGGTCCCACCACATAGAGACGCACGTAGCGCACGGAGACGGGCGTGAACTTGCGGTCGATTTCGTTGGAACGGTTGGCATCGAACATATCGAGCGTCTGCCATTCTTCCTGCTCATTCTGACGCCCCTGTAAGAGACAGGTGCGGGTGACGTAGGCAGCGGTCTCGATACCGGCATTCAGCAGATGCCAGCGACTCACGGGGCGCACGCTGCCGAGATCGAAGGTGATGAAGGTGGGCGCGGGATTGGCATCGCACCACTTGGTCTCGGGATTGCCGTCGATGATAAACTCGGGACGCTCACGGTCGTTCACATAGCTAGAATAGGCTATGACACGGGCATCGCGCATCAGACTCGGGGCCAGCGACTCAGCAGCGGCAGCAGACTTGCGATAGGAAAGGTCGTCCACATTAGAGGTCTGGAACAGACGGGCAGCAGCCTGCGCCTCTTCGGCATCGTCGGCAGCGGTGGCGGCGAAGAGTACCACGTTGGCATCCTTCGGCAACACTACCTGACGGGCGCCCTTGGGAATGTCGAGACGAAGCTTGAACATATAGGTGTATTCGTAAGGCTCATCCTGTGAGGGTGAGTGGCGATGGGAACCCACGAAGGCTACCTGCGCCTGCTTGAGGAAACCGACGGTCTGTCCGTCGTGTCCCCACTGTCCTACGAAACCGGAATAGAAAGGAACTTCCACGGTCTGCTTCTGACGACCTATGCGGAAGGTGGCCTCAGCATCGCCCTTGCGGCTGGCAGCGAGGAGATAGAGACGGGTGTAGGTGCGGTCGGTGGGAAGCGTCAGGGTGTCGCCCTTACAGGCCAGTCCGTTGAAAGACTCAGCCTCACCGAAAGTGAAGGGAACGCCATTGACCGTAAGTCCGTCGTGGGGGAAGAGTTCGGCGGCATAGCTATAGCCTCCCTCGAAATTGGCCTCGCTGCGGAAGCTGTTAAAGGTGGCACACTTGAGGTTGTAAGGAAGTGACAGCGGCGTGTAATGACGGGTGTCTGTCGCGGGATTCTTCTTCAGGGTCACCTTATAGGTCTTCACGCTGAAGGGCCTGATATCCACCTGCAGCTGACGGCCCTGGAAGGTGGCAGGACGGAGGGTCTTCTCCGTGCCGTCGGCCTCCACGGCGCTGACGATATCAGCGGCAAAGGTGATACGGGCCTGCTGCGGCGACGTGCCGGAAAGTTCATGGACGCGCACCACATATTCGTCGCTGGTCTCGGCACGCTTCAACGTGCGGATGATGACATTCTCGTTGTCGCTTTGGGCAAAGGAGAAATCACGTCCCAAAGAACCCTTGTGACGGGGAGCCTGGAAGGTGCGCAACGGACTGTTGAGGAGCGTGGACTGCTGTACGGCCTTGACGAGACTGAGGGGACCTTCGTGGCCTACGAGACTGTAGGTGAAGACATGATGACCCTTGTCCTGATGAGCCTGATACACATAGCCTTGACCAGGCTTCGGCGCATAGAGCAGAGAGAGACGGAGGGTGTTGTCGTCGGGCTTGTCCCAGCCGTAGCGGGAATCATTGAGGAAGGTGACGCCATAGCTGCCGGAACGGTCGGTGAGATCAGTCCATTCGTGGGCATAGACCTCATGGGCCTGCGGGGTGTTGTTGCCGCGTTCTATCTTACCCAGCCCCAAATCGTAGCTGGCCTTGGGATTGCTCACGCTCAGCGGGAACTCAGCCTTCAGCAGGGCATTCTCAGCCTGCCAGTCCACTTCCGTGAAGAAGTCAATGCGGTCAGCCTGGCTGCCTTCGTAGAGACGGATATACTGCTTGATTTCGGTATCGCCCCACGTCTTGCGCACACAAAGGGTCTTGCGCAGCGGACCATTCTCCACAAGCGACACCTGAACACCCTCGTGGATAGGCAGCGGAGCCTTGTCGAGGGTGCGCTTGTGGATTTCCCATGCTGGCCATGACTCAGAGGTGCAGTCGTCGAACATCACCAGACGGATGCGCTTGCCAACGGCCACGAGCTCGCGCTGTGAACGCTTGTCGAAGAGGGAACGGATGTCACCCTTCTCATCCACGGTGAGACGATAGACGCTGTTTTCCAGCATGTCCGAAGAGACAGCCTTCACGGCCTTGGCGGCTCCCGCTGTCTTCATGGCATAGACGGCAAAGCCACAGGCTGGCACCTCGGCCTCGAAAAGGAGTTCGCCACCCGACTGCTGGGCGCTAACCTTACGGCCGCAAGCATCGGTGACGGTATAGTTTTTCTCGGCAGGGACCTGCACACACGTGACAGCCTTGACGGGGAACGACTCATTGTTATAGACCACCAGAGGCTGTCCGCTCACCTGAGTGTCGAGCATACGCACGACGCCTCCCACACTGGTGGTGAGCACATCAGAGAACTGTTTCAGATTGAGCAGTTCGTCGTTCCAGGAGAACTCATAGGCACGGGGGATGCTGGTGCCCGTGACATCGTCGTGAAACTGATGCCAGATCATACGGCGCCAGGCGTCGGTCATCTGTGAGATGGGATATTTGTAACTTCCGTTCCAGTCGGCCATCACCGCCACACGTTCGGCAGCATCGCCAAGATGTTCCGACTGCCGGTTATAGAGTTTCATAGCAGCCTGTGAGGTATAGCAGCCGTTACCATGGAGATCCATCGTCAGCTCTCCCTCGAAGACAGGGAGTTCGGGATGTTTCTCATAAGGCAGGAAATCCTTGTAGATCTGGTCGCTTGTGGCGCTGATGATCTGAACGGGACCGTTTCCCTTCAGGCCTTTCTCCACGGCACGCACCGAACTGATGGTGGGAGAACCGCCAATGTCGCCAGTGCCATAATAACGGTAGCCAATGCCCAGCGGACTCTCGCCTATCTCGCGCTGCAAATCGGCACTCAGCGAGAGGTCTTCGTCCTGATAGCGCTGGCTGTAGTTGAAACCGTGAGTCATCATAATCTGACTGCCGTCGATACCTTTCCACAGACCTACGGTGAAAGGATAGCGCTTGCCGTCGGCATAGAAAGGGACGGTGCGCCACATGAGTTTCTGACTGGAAAAGCCTATGAGGCCGCAATGGGCTGCCAGCGTGGGCATGGTATAGGGGAATCCGAAGCAGTCGGGCAGAAAGATATCCGTTCCTTCCTTGCCGAACTCCTGGCGGTAGAAGGTCTGTCCGAGCAGGATGTTACGAATCCAGGACTCGGGAGAGCAGAGAATCACCTCGTTGGCATCCCAGCTGCTGCCGGCAATATGCCAGCGTCCGCGGGAAATCCACTGTTTCAGTTCCTCATACTGTGCGGGATAATACTCCTTCATCCACGCATATTTCACACCGCCTTCGAAATTGAACACATAGTTGGGATACTGACGGAAGAGGGTGAAATTCTGCACCATCGTGTTCCAGATGTGCTCACGAATCGTTGACTGCACATCCCAGTTCCACTGCGTGTCGAGGTGTGCATCGGCCACCATATAGGCCTTCATCGTCTTTCCGTCCTGCGCCTGTGCGCTCAAAGCCATGAGACAAGCCATAGCTGTCGTTTTAAATTTCATTGAATGATAAATAGTTATAATAAAATAGTTAGATGTTATGAATTGTCATTTGCTTAACTTTCCTGCCCATCCGCCATTACGGGCCATCGTGAGGGTGATCTGAGCGGAGGCCGTCACGGAGCTTTCAGCGATGTCGTAGTCCATGGCCTGATAATTGGCATTGGGACCGTCGGCAAACTGCTGCAGGCGATAGGTTCCCTTACCAAGGAAATCGAGGGAGAGCGTCAGTTCACGGGGCTGCTGCTCTCCGTTCATACCGCCCAAGAACCACTCATTGCCCTTGCGTTTGGCGACCACGATGTATTTTCCGGCTTCTGCCGCCAACACGCGGGTTTCGTCCCATGTAGTGGGAACACTGGCGATGAAGCGCGTGCAGAGGTCGTTCTGGCGATAGAGCGTGGGATTGTCGGCAAGCATCTGGATGCCGCTCTCGAACACCACGTAGAGGGCGAGCTGATAGGCGCGTGTACCGATGCTGGCGGCATTAGGACGTTCCGAACGATAGAGCTCGGGCTGCATACTGAGCATGGCACCCGGCGTGTAATCCATAGCCCCCACGGCATTGCGGATGAAGGGAAGCCAGATGGAATTCGCAGGTTGGCAGCCGCCCATCTGTTCCATACCCCGCACACCCTCGTAGGAAAGCAGATTGGGGTATTCGTATTCAAGTCCGGAAGGCGTGAAGGCGCCATGAAAGTCCACAAAGAGATGATGGCGGGCAGCCTCGGTAACCACACGCTTATAGAAACCGTTCATCCACTGGTCTGCACGGTCCATAAAGTCTATCTTCACGCCCTTGACGCCCCATTGCTCATAGGTGGCAAAAAGGTTGAAATGCTGCTCTACGGTCAGCCACGGCAACCACAGGACAATGCCCACGCCGCGGCTCTTTCCGTAGGCAATGAGTTCCTGCAGGCGCAAGTCGGTCTTGCCGTTGAAAGGATCGCTGGTGTCGAGGGCCCATCCTTCATCGAGCAGGATGTATTCAAGGCCATATTCGGCAGCAAAGTCTATGAAATGCGCATAAGTGTCGTAATTATTGCCGGCCTTGAAATGAATATCAGGACCATAGGGAACGGCACCATTCCACCACTCCCATGACACTTTTCCTGGGTGAATCCACGAAATGTCGGAGAGAACCGGTTTACGCGACAACTGCAGGGGAACCGTCTGTTCCACAAGGCCCTTGGAATCGGTCACAACGACCCAACGCCACGGATATTCGCGCGTACCTTGCGTGCGGGCAATGAAAGGAGCTTCGCGAAGGATTTTCATGCTACGGTCACCCCAAGGCTCCCACTCCAACGGATAACGGGGGAAGTCAGGATGCAGCTCATCGTTTCCGGCTCTCAGAAAAGCATGCGGATAATCATCGACATCACTCTCTCCCACCAGCATCTGCAGGTCACCGGCTCCTGAAAGCAAGACGGGAAGCGTGGCCAGTCCTTCGAAGGAACAGCCTTCCGCATGCTGATAGGGTTCTTCATAAGAGGTGTTATGGGAACGGGCCGTCTGCCGATGGGTGGTGACCTTCACCAAAGGATGTAAGGAGAACTGTTCAGAGGTCACTTCCACCTGTCCGCGCTGACTTCCTACAAAACGGTAAGCCACGGCATCATCCATTACTCTTACTTTGAGTGCGAATGGTCCTCCTAAACGAATTAAAACCTCATTGTAGCAGTTTTGTATAAAGGATTTCTTTAATGAAACCAGCGGTTGCAGATTTTCACGGTTCTGATAGCGTTTTACGGAACCGATGACGGGTTTCCGACCTACATTTTGCCCTTTCACGGAGAGCGACAGGCTGTCAACTCTCATCAGCGGTTTTCCATCTTTCTCAATGGTGACCGCCAATGACGGATAATCGGAGACTACGGCCGTGAGAAGTCCGGAAGGTGAAACGACCTTCACCTCCCTGGCCTCCATCGTTAATGCCATGGCTATAGCCACAGCCAAAATCTTCAGTCTCATGAGTATTAAACAGTTGTACTAGTCAATTTCTTATTTCGTCATCTTCACGGGCAGGATGAAACCCTGGGCATCGAACTCCATACGGTCAATGCACGTGACACGATGATGGGGACTGGTTTCTCCCAGCGGACGGCGATGGTACACAATGTACCACTCGTCAGGGCCTTTCCCCTTCAGTACGGAATGATGCCCTGCACCCGTAGCAACCGCAGGATCCTGCTCCAGAATCTTGCCAATGCGCCTAAAGGGTCCCAAGGGAGAGTCGCTGATGGCATAGGCCACACAATAGTCGGGACCTACCCATCCGCCTTCACTCCACATGAAGTAGTATTTCCCGTTACGTTTCATCATAAACGGTCCTTCGACATAGCGCTCGGGCGTCACCTCTTTATAGAGAGTGCCGTCGCTGAAAGGAACCACATGCAACAGGTCGTTGCTCAGACGCACCACGTTGCAATGGCCCCAGCCACCATAATACATATAATATTGTCCGTCGTCATCACGAAACACGAACTGGTCGATGGGCTGTGCTCCATTAACGATGTCCTGAATCAGCGGCTTTCCCAAAGCATCCTTGTAAGGGCCTTCAGGACGATTGCTCACAGCCACGCCGATACCGCCTACTTCGCCCTGATGCACGTCGTTGGCGGCAAAGAACAAATAGTAACGCTTATCTTTCTCAATAACAGCAGGAGCCCACATGGCACGACGGGCCCAACGCACATCCTCGCCCTTGAGCACATTCTCGTGCTTCTTCCATTTCCGCAAATTCTTCGAGGAAAAAGCGTCAAAATGCAGCTGTTCATCGTAAGGAGCCGAGAAAGTAGGAAAAATCCAATAACGATTATTCAGGAAGGCAGCCTCAGGATCAGCATACCATCCCTGTGCAATCGGATTGTCACCCAGGCTCTTCGGCTTACGAGCCTCTGCAGTAAAAAGGGTCGCCAGCAGTAAGGCCAACAACATGATTCTACGCGTAAAGACCTCTGTTTCCCAAAAATATCTTTTCATGGGAGCAAAATTAAACATTTCCTGGCAACTAAAATGAACGTAATCATTCAAAAAAGGGTAAAAACAAGTCAATCGACTCTTTTTCTGTATGAAATAACGAAACCACCTTTCATTTATTTCCACTATTTGTGTGATATTTGAAATGAAATCACTATCTTTGCAGACAAATAAATTTTTACTACCTTACATTATTTACTATTCTAACAGCATTACACATCTATGAGAAAAATCCTTATTATGCTGATGTTCTGGTGTGTTACCCTGACTTCATGGGCGCAAGGCAACGCCGTACTTGACCAGGTGAAGGCAGACCCCAGAAAATCGTATGGCAACGACTATCCCTATCCCCAGAAGACAACAGTTCTGACAAAGGCCCCACGCGGCTACAAGCCATTCTACATCAGCCACTACAGCCGCCACGGTTCACGCTATTACTGGAACGACCGGCTTTACAGAGACCTGGACTCGCTGCTCACCAAGGCCCACAAACTGCATGTGCTCACCGCTGAAGGCGAGGCCTTCCGCACACGTTTTATGGCGGCAAAGGACGAAATGGCGGCAAGTGTTAGCGAACTGAGTCAGTTGGGGTGGGACCAGCACCAGTTTATCGCGCGTACCATGTATAATAATTTCAAGGATGTGTTCAAGCGGGGTGGTGACGTCTTTGCCATCTCGTCGCTCTCAGGACGCTGTGTACTCAGCATGGCCTCGTTCTGTGAGGAACTGACGCAATGCAATCCCAAGATTGAAATCCGCGAACAGTCATCGCGCACCACACTCGACGGGGTGGTACCCGACGACCGGCAGAATCCGCTGAGACGTGACTTCCCAAAGTCAAAGCCTCGCTACGAACAGAACCGCGACAAGTTCCAGTTCCAGGACAACCTGGGCGACAAGGTGATTTCGCGCGTCTTCACCTCCACCGAGGGATTGCCCGGCAACATGCATTCCATAGCCAGCAACCTCATCAATCTCTACACCTCTCTGCCCAGCATCGGACACGATGGCATGATGGGGAATATCATTACCGATGATGAAATGGTTGCCCAATGGGAAAACTCAAACCTGGGTTCCTACTCATGGGTATTCGGCCCCCGTTATGCGATGATTCCTATTCTGCGCGACATCATCAAAAAGGCAGACAATGTTATAAACGGAACCACCCAGCGGTTGGCCGACCTCAGATTCGGTCACGACACCTGTATCGGACCCCTCACCGTCTTGATGGGTATTAACGGTGCCGACCAGGATCCCGAGGACCCCTATGAGGTGAAGAACTACTATCAGAACTGGCAGACCGGAAAGGCTTCCAATATACAGCTGGTGTTCTACCGCAGCAAAAAGAAGGGGCAGGACATTCTCGTGAAATGCCTGCTCAACGGCAGTGAGGCTTCACTCCCACTACCTACCGACAACTTCCCCTACTACAAATGGGAAGACTTCAAGAAATTCTACACCGACCGTTGTGACCGTAACGATGGTCAGTAAACTGGAAAACTGACGAAGAAAGACTCAAAAATCCACTATTTTTTGAGGAATTGCGACAAGTCCTGAGGAGGATCCCGGGGTTTGTCGCATTTTTTATGCGGTTGCCGCAACAAGTTGAATGGAAATGGGCATGAAAATGACGGCAGTTAGAAAAGCCGCCATAACTTTGTAGCAGAAATAACAACAACTCATTATAAATAAAAAAAAGATTATGAAAAATTTTTTTATGCCCATGATGGTGTTAATGATGGTGGCTTCGGCCATGAGTTTTACATCTTGTACTGACGATGCAGTAGATGAGTTTGTCAAACAAGTGATCGATGAGCCTATCATCAGAGGTACCTGGAGTAACTACGTGGAAGACAATACACCAAGGCGAAGCATCAGATTCCTGCAACTGCACCGTACAGACGATCACAAGGGAACAGTTTTCTGTTGTGTGGAGGTAGAAAACGGAAAACGATTCGTCACCAACGGTGAGTGGACTATTTCGAAGGACTACAAGACCCTGATGCTGATGGCAAAGAGCGGTGCCCGTGCCAACCAGCCCATTAGCTGCGAGGTGATTGATTCGAAAATTGGCAGTCTGACCATCCGCTTTGAAGGAACCCTGTACTCCTTCAATGAAGTGAAGAGTAAAAAACTCGACGATTACCTTAATAAATAATAATTAAGGCGCCACATTAAGACGGACTAGAATGCGAAGAG
>CACZVX010000012.1 GCA_902784755.1 uncultured Prevotellaceae bacterium | reverse complement strand
CGTCAGTCCGATGCGCTCCGCCAGTTCACCGAGCCCAATCTTACGCTTCGCCATCTCCACATCCAAATTTACGACAATCTTTCCCATAATTTATTACACTGTTAAGTCTAATTCTTCCTTCTGTCTCATTCCTATTGTAAAAGCCTCAGCCACAATCAGGGCAAAGATAGCCAGAATCATATGAAGCAAATCAAAATACTCCTCAAAAGCAATCGTGTGACCCTTCAATGCAAAAGCCTCATGGGCTTTGAACATATAAATCATCGATATAACAAACTCCAACAGATTTGCGAGAAAAAAGCTCCATCCGAATAGCCGCAGTTTCATACAGTTGTTAGACGTAAACACCTCATTGCGATAAACATTCCTGATGAATTGCAAGAACATAACAAGTGCAAAGGCATAACATACAAGGATGATGACTGCCATGATAGAAAAAAGAATCGAATAAAAGGGACCCAGGTCTATCTGCATTTGCACGGCATTTATCCACACCTTTTCAGGTTTCCCCGTCTTTTCGTTTATTAAAGTGATCGAAGTCTTGTCATTCATGTGACTTGTTGCTGCGTGGTAGGTAAGAAATGTACAGTCCTCATCTATTTCACCTGTTTTTTCGTCATCTACACTATTCCATCCCGCCATAAAAGCTGATGTCCCACCTGCAATACCAAAGCCAAAGTCCAAGGCTATTACCAAAAACATAGCCAGACATAACCAAGTCAGATTTCTTTTCATAAACTATGTATTTATTGTTTTACTTTTTATATTTATCGATTTTCGATATGCAAAAGTATAACGAATATTTTATACGTGCAAGAAAAAAGCAATAAATTTTTATCGAAAAACAATAATTTAACATTCTAAAACAATAAATTAAGGTTTCTCTACTAATCTTTATGCCTGATTTAGTCCAAAAGTTGCTTATTTATAGGGGCGTTGTAAGAATGGCGTAGAAGCCTTGCTTCCAGGGCAAAGAGACAACGTAAGAATGGCCTAGAAGCAAGGCTTCTACGCCAAAGAAGCAAGACCATAAAAAAAGGACGGCACACTTACGTGCACCGTCCTCGTGATGTTCATATATTGAATAGAACTAACGTAAGTCTGGATTTTAGAACTTGACGCTTACACCGGCTTGTGCAAAGCCTTGGAAGCCGTAGCCGAGTTCTACGAAACCGCGGATGTTCTTGGAGCCGGCCTCAAAACCGATGGCTGAAACCTGATAGGCGAAGCGGGTTCCCTTGTCACTCTTGATTTCGTCAACGTACTTCTCAGCCGCCCCGAAGCCGGAACACGCCTTGGCGCTGTTGCTGGCGATGCAGATACCTGCGGCTGCCTTCGAATAGAGTCCGATATGATTTTTCTCTATCCACATAAACTTTGCTACCGGCATCACCGTGAAATAGTCGTTGTTTGCCTTGGCTGCATCGTGGTAGGTTCCACTATTGTCGGCCACCATCAACGTGGTACTTGTGTGCTGATAAGTAACGGCACCTCCGACTTTAATTTTGGGTGCGACGCGATAGAGATACTGGAGGTTGAAGGCCAGACTACTGGAGTCATCTCTCTTGGTTGTGTTGGGATCATAGAGTCCGCCGGTGATGGCAGAAGCGATGGCTTTTGCAAAACCTTCACCAAGAGCTTCTCCAATTCCTCTTTCATTGGGTGTTCCAGCACCAACACTAAATGAAATTTCCGACTTTGAGTCGATTTGTGCCATTGTTGTGTTACTCACCAGAAGCATGAGAGCCATGAGGCTCATAAACTGAATCTTTTTCATAATCTTTTTTGTTTTTAAATTGTTATTGTAATTATTTGAAATTATTCGTTGTTTATTGATTTCGGATACAAAAGTAGTGTCTTTGAGGCAATGGAGCATAAAAAGTCTTCATGTTTTGAGTGTATTTGTTGCGACAATGCCCCCGTTTTGCGACAAGATAGCGGAGGGGGGGTGATTATTGTCGCGAAACGGGGGAAAAACTTGTTTTCATTTTGTATTTCTCCCAACTTTTCGTAATTTTGCCATATAGATGGCGAAATGACTCCGTCTCGGCAAAAAAAACGAAAAATTTCCTTTGTTTTGCTCTCGACTTTTCGTAATTTTGTACCTTATATAATATAAAGCACTCCCAAAAGTCGAAACTATTGAATATGAAACAAAAAAAGAAACAGAAGAAGGCAACGGCGTCAAAACGTTTCCAAGGCATTGCCAATCCAGGCCTCTACAATAGCATTGTGTGGGCTTCCGGGCTTGTGGTGATTGCCTTTGCCTTGATCTTCTTTGAGGGCGACTTCCTATGGAAAGCGCAGGAACTGAACCTTTTTCAGCACACAAGTCTCTTTTTCAAGCAGCAGATGGTGGTGCCCGGTGGCATGCTCACCTACATGGGCACCTTTCTCACCCAGTTCTTCTACTATCCGTGGATGGGCGTACTGATGCTCATAGCCTTGTGGCTGTTGCTGATGTGGATGGTCAGACGGGCTTTCCAGTTGCCAAGAACATGGGCGCTGCTAATGTTTGTGCCTGTGATCCTATTGCTGCTGACTTTCATGGACATGGGCTATTGGATTTATATCCTCAAACTGCGCGGCCATTTCTTCGTCGGCACATTAGGAGCCTTGTTTGTGACCGCCATGCTGTGGGCATTCCGTTATCTGCCCGGGAAATATCACCTAAGGGCCGTTCTTCTGGTACTTACTGCCGTCATAGGTTATCCGCTGTTCGGCATTTACGGGCTGGCCGCTGCCCTGCTGATGGGTATCTTCAGTTGGCGGCTGGAATCAAAGACCGTGAGTGCCGCCTATAGTGTGCTGGCCATCCTGGCCGTGGTGGCTGTGCCGCTGCTCTGTTACAGATATCTCTATTATGAGATCAATCAGGCCAATATCTGGTGGGCAAAATTACCCCTCTATGTTATTCAGGAAGAGTACCATCAGTACTATATCCCCTACTATCTGCTCGCCCTGTTCTATGTCATTCTCGCTGTCACCTACAAGCCGGAGAGGAATGAGGAGACGGCCAAGCCCATGCGCTGGCTCTTGGCTCAGGCAGCTCTGTTCGCTGTTCTGGTGATTGGCACCTATAAGGGCTGGTTCAAGAACGAGAACTTCCACCACGAACTGGCGATGCAGCGTTGCATAGACCGTCTCGACTGGGAAGGCGTACTGTCAGAGGCTTCCAAACAAAAGGACGAGCCCACGCGGGCCATTGTCATGATGAAGAATCTGGCTCTGAGCCGGTTGCAAAGGCAAGGCAACGAAATGTATTCCTACAAGAATGGTTCCAAGGCATACAATGCCCCCTTTACGTTCCCCATGCTGCTGGTTAATGGGCCGATGATTTACTGTCAGTACGGCATGACCAATTTCTGTATGCGCTACTGCACGGAAATGGGCGTGGAATACGACTGGCGTGCCGAATACTATAAGAATCTGACCCGCTGCACCCTGCTGAATGGGGAGTGGAATGCTGCCCGCAAATATATCAACCAGCTGAAACAAACCACCTTCCACAAGAAATGGGCCGAGGAGATGGAACAGTTGGTGGGTCATCGCGACAAGATTGCGCAGCATTCCGAGCTGGGGCCCATCACCCACCTGATGCACTATGAGAACAAGCTTTATGGTGACCAAGGTCAAGTAGAGAGGTGTCTGATGGTGAACCTCTCTCGCCCCAACGAGGTGGAAGACCCTTACTTCCAGGAGCAGTCGTTACTGGCCTCATTGTGGATGGCCGATGCTCCCTCGTTCTGGTATCATTTGGGCCGCTATTTGCAACTGCATCCCAACCAGCCCATCCCCGTGCACTATCAGGAGGCAGCCTATCTGTTCAGCGAGCTGGAGGAGCGTCCTCTGCCTGAGAACATCGCAATAGACTCCAGTGTGAAAGAGAAATACAACAGATTCGACCAAACTATGGGCCAATTCGACGGGCAGGACATAGAGGATGTGAGGAAAGCCACCGAGCCCATGTTTGGCGACTGCTATTTCTATCAGTATTACCTCATGTCGAACCTTCCAGAATATTGAACTGAGTGTAGAATGTAGAGTGTAGAGTTATGATTACTCTTGAAACTTGATATTTGAAACATAAGGATATGATTACCAAAATAAACAGAAGACACTTGATAGGTTTATCATTTATCATTTGTCATTTATCATTTAGTGTAGCGTTGACCTCCTGCGGACTGCCTTCTGTACCGACAGAATACAAGCAATCTAATCAGTTGCCCAAGATATACCCCGACTATGTGAACATAACCGTACCGGTAAATATCGCTCCGTTGACGTTTATGCTCGACAATCCTACTACCGATATGATAGCGCGCTACAAAGTGGGTGATGAGGAAGTGGTCTATGCGGACAAGATGCAGCCCACGGCAGAGGAATGGAAGCGACTGATAGAAAAAGCCAAGGGAGGAAAGATTGAGGTTGATGTATATACACAAGCAGGTGACCAGTGGACACGCTACAAACCTTTCTGCATCTATGTGTCGCCCGACTCCATCGACCCCTATATCAGCTACCGACTGATAGCCCCCTCGTTTGTATCCTACGAGGCTCTGACCATCAATCAGCGATGTCTGGAGAACTATGACGAGAGCGTGATTTATGATAATATTCTAAACAGTTTCGAGAAAGACGGACAGTGCATCAACTGCCACCACTACCAGTGGTACAATCCTCAGCGCATGCAGTTCCATGCCCGCCAGTTCCGTGGAGGTACTATTCTTGCCATGGATGGAAAAATGACGAAAATCAACATGAAGAACGACTCCATCCTGGCTGCCGGCGTGTATCCGGCCTGGCATCCTACGCTCAACTTCATCGTCTATGCCACCGACAAGACCTTCCAGAATTTCCATATCAACAACCCCAACAAGATTGAAGTGTATGACCTGGCAAGCGACATCATTGCCTACGACATCGACAAGAATGAGGTGACCAACCTTGAAAATGACACCACGGAGTTTGAGGTGTTCCCTTGCTGGGCTCCCGACGGAAAGACGCTCTACTTCTGCAGCGCCCACTTTGAGTATCAGGACACGGCTTCTTCAAAAAACGCGGAGATAAGAGACAGATATCAGGAATTCAGATACAACATATACAAGAAGAGTTTCGACCCTGCCACCCGGCAGTTCGGTCCCAAGGAATTGGTTTATGACGCTACGGCAAACGACCAAAGTGCCACGCTGCCAAGAGTATCACCCGACGGACGCTTTCTGCATTTCACATCTGGAAAATTCGGCTATTTCCACATCTGGCACCACGACGCCGACATCTGGTCGCTTGACCTGCAGAGCGGTGAAATAAGACCTATGAAGGAAATTAACTCACCCGATACTGAGAGTTATCATTCTTGGTCGAGCAACGGCCGCTGGGTCATCATCAGCAGCCGCAGATACGACGGCACCTATACCCGTCCTTTCATTGCCCACATTGATGCCAACGGTAAGGGAACCAAGCCCTTCGAATTGCCCGCTGAGGATCCAGATTATCACCGTCAGTTCATGCGCAGTTACAACATCCCGGAATTCATGAAGGGGCCAGTGACGCTCACCCCCCATGAGATTGCCGACGCGCTGAAAGGAGATGCCGTGAATGTGAAGTATAAGTAAAACCCACCCTCAATCCCTCCCGAAGGGAGGGAGGTGCCTTCTTCACAGCAGGTTGCGACTGAGTCGCAACAAACAATGAAAAAAAGCCCTTTAAAAAATTATGATTACCGCTCAGGCTTGAATCTGCCTCAGATGGTAATCATAATTCTACATTCTACATCTTACACTCTACATTAAGGAAGAAGGACCTTCCTTGTAGAACCATCGGAACGTTTCTCAATGCACAATCCTCTGGGCACATCCAGACGGCGGCCTTGCAGGTCGAAATATGTTTTGGGACCGTCGGCGGCTGATTGTTTCACCTCCTCAATGGCTGTGCTGCCTTTGTCAATCATGAAGATAAGGGTGCTCAAGCTTTGGACAGGCATCTCGTAAAGGTAAAAGTTGGTGGATTCAGCAATGTCAAGATCTGACTTCTGACAAAGATTCTCGTTCTCGTTGCCTGTCGATAACCACAATGTTCCACTCTTCACATTGTAGGGCAGGGTTATTTTCACGTCATGAGTATCTTCTCTTGCATTGATAGCCATGACGATAATCGAGTCGCCCTTGATATATGCCGAGAACTGTTCGTTCTGTAATACCCCCTCTTCCGTGCGTCCAGCGTCTTCATCCTTAGAGGTCACCAAGCGGGTGGAACCGGTGACATTCTTCGAGAAGTGTGACATCACAAAAGCACGGGGCAGCAGTTCGTCCTTCTTATTGGCTGCACCATATTTGGTCTCGCCTGTTCCACAGAATGCCCAGTGGGCACGGAGATACCAATAAATATAACCCGTACAGCCAGACAACATGCACTCATTGAGTTCCTCTGCAAAAATCAAGTTATCGGTCCATGTGGGCAGTGCACCAGTATTGTCGGTTACCGAGTGTTCCGTCATCCACAACTCCTTGCCGTACTTGAGGGGAAGGACACCTGCCGGTTTCATATATTTGAGGGGCAGATGGCCGTATAGGTGGCCTGCCACGATATCTACCTGTTCACGGCATGTGGGGTCTTGCATGAGCGGATCTGTATAGTTCTGAGTAAAGCCCAACGGCTCACCACTGATGAGACGTACGCCAGGAAAGGTCTCGCGGTCAAGCATCCAGGCATAGTTCTTGACGAGTGTTACCAAATCCTGCGGATCATAGAGACAGCCCGAGTAATTAACCCACCAGTCGGGCTCATTCTGGATGGAGACGGCATCCACAGCCACATCGTGGTCCTTCATCCACTTCAGAAATGTGTTCAGCCATGGGAAGAACTTGTCGTAACAATCGGGACGCAATTTTCCCCTCTGATTACCCTGATCGTCAGCATTGCCACCCTGGGCCGTGCCATTGGTCTTATACTCACCGGGAGGCGACCAAGGCGTACCGAAGACGATACCGCCACGATTCTTGACAGTCCTGGCAGAAGGCAGCGAACCGTTCCAATTGTAGTCGCCCCACCCTTCGCCTGTGAAGCTTGGAGAGATTTCCATGCGTAATATATTGAGTCCAATTTTCGACCTAGGGCCGAAAAGCCTACCAACACAGGCATTGTCGGTGCCGAACGGCTTCATGGCACCGTCGCAGCATGCGCCCCCGAAACCAGAGACGGTCTGCTTGCGAGTACTGTACACCTGTAAGGATGTACGTGGTTTTGCTGCATAGCTGCCAACCGTGACAGCTATTGCTAAAAACAAAGTTAGTATCTTTTTCATTTATTGATATTATAATTGGGGGCGTTTGATTTCCTAAACGACTAATTATTTTATCTTCAAATGCGTGCTTCCTTTCGGCAGATAGGCCGGAAGAGTGACACCCTGCATGTTAATCTTGCCGGTAAAGGGAGCTATTTCCTCTGGAGCCTGCCCCAAAGGAAGGATGTAATCGCCAACAACTGTGTAATGGTTAGTGGGACAAGACTTCCCCTTTTTCAAATCCGGCCTGTTGGTATCGTAAGCCAGGTGACCGGCCTCTACGCCAGACTTAATGAGTTTGTTAATGGGCACATTCATGTTGAACTGAAGAAAGGCGGGAATCTCTATATCGAATTTGGAACGCACCGTAGGGATACACTCCTGGAACACCCAGTCATAGAGGAACGTGGGACGCGGGCTTGTGATATTATATTGGTATTCGATGATGCTACCAGCCTGGACATCAGGTACGACTACGTGCACGACCATATAGTTGTCATCCACGCGCTCCTTGACAAAAGAGGCGGTGTTGACATTCTGGCGCTCCACCTTTCCCTTTGCGTTCTTAGAGAAAACCCTCACCTTCAGGTCGGACAATTCATCGAAAACCTTATTGTTGTCGGAATAAAAATAAATGATATCGATATTGGCATGACCGACACCTTCCGGCTTCAGAATCTTGGTACGGAGACGGAACTCATAGTTAACCAGAATGTTGCTGTCATCAATATCATTTTTACCGAAATCCGAAATGTTGTCACTGCTGATTTCTGAACTGTTTCTATTGAAATTAGCCACCTGGTCGGAAATCTGATAAGTCGCCTTCATCGTCTTGCACAGAATGATAGCATCGGCATTAACTGCATCGCCCCAACCGTTGTATTCCCATTCCATACTCGACGGCTTGCCGAATTTCTCGTTAGGTAATTGTGCATTCGCCACGCTTGAGCAAGCCAGTAATGCAGCCAACAACAATTGTTTCATATTAATTTTGAAGTTTAGGTTGTTCCATTTATTTATCTATATCTCGTGCGTCACGCTCCGTTTTTGTGACGGAAACGCGACGCACGATGATATTTATACACCCTCTAAATGATAGAGAGATATAAGAGATTCTTACTTGGCAATATACTTAGCGCCATTCTTGATGACGATGCCCTTGTAATCCTTAGAGACACGCTGACCAGCGAGGTTGTAGGTAACGGCAGCAGCCTTCTTGTCATTAACTACACTGCTGATGCCTGTAGGATCAGCTGGTACAATGGAACCAGCACCTACCTTATAAGAGAAGTTCTCTTGACCGGTAGCGTTAATCAGATTCTCAAGAGTCTTGCCTTCCTCATCGTACTTCAAATACCATCTAACGTTCTTGATGGTGTAGTCGCAAGCGTCCTTGATTTCAGCCAGGTTGAATACCATAGTCTGGATATCTTCTTTCTCATGAGAAGGAACTACGAAGTCAGCTTTGAAGTGCTGCTCTTCGGTAGTGAAGTTAACATCACCTACTCCACCACTTCTATAATCACCAGGTAGTGCATGACTCTGTGTTGAAGTCCTGGCATCCTTATTTGCTACATAATCGAACTCAATAACAGTTTCCTCACCAGTCTTCAGAATACGGTTAGCTTTGATGAAGAGCTGATTGTCCCAAGGTTGACCAGTACCAGCAGGGATGCCAGCCGCCTCATCTGCAGGCTGTTCAGCTGCAGTGGGTTGTCTCTCCAAAGCATTTACGACAATCTCTGATGTATTAGTAACGATGTCAATGGGATCCGGCTCTTCATACATGGTTCCTTCGAGCATCTCAAATGCGATAGATTTGTACTCAGTGTCAAGATAAATTTTCCAGACTCCAAGACCGGGAAGATCCAACTTAGCATTGCCAGAAGCGGCATATTCCTGCCAATCATCGGGATCGTTCTTAACCTTAGCTACAGGCTTCAATGTAGCACCCTTGAAAGCCGCATCGTCACCACGCGTGGTAGATACCATCAGCTGGTCAACATAAGTAGCGCTATTACCTTTCTCACCCACAACAGCAACTAAACAAGGTGTACCATCAGCACTCTCTCCGTCTTCGAACTCAATAGCATTGTCCAAGTCATCATAATCCTTAGTGGTATTCGTGTTAATACCGGAAACGAAGTAACCCTCATCTAGTTGCAAGTACTCCCAAGAGAGATCGTCGAAATAGAAGTCAATGGCTTCCTTGTCATTCTCGTTCAACTGGAATGCGATAGACCAACCATCAGCCATATCGTCAGCCATAGTCACAGTACCTTCATAGGTTTTCCACTCTGTTGTGAAGTCAATATCGCCAATAAAGTGCCAAATGAGATAGTCAGAGGGTTTCTGTTTGTGGGTCTGCGTAGCCACCTTCACATCCTTTGAAGCCTTGTAGCGGAACTTGATCTTCAGCTTCGTACCGGACTTCCAAGCATGCTTAGACTGAATCCAGAACTGGTTGTCCCATGCAGCGGCAGCACCTTCAGTGGTAGCAGGCTTGCCATGAACAACGAATACATGATTGGAAGGATTACCTTCTTCCGCTTCAATTGATGCGGGGAACGGATCCCAACCACCATCAGCATTCACATTGACCATTCTCTCCTTACCCCAGGCACAGATCTTGTAGTTATTATCCATGTCATCGAATTTAACGTCAGCAAGACCTAAATCTGCCCAAGATTTCTCGGCATCACCATTCTCGATGTCCTGGAGCCATACCTGAGGTCTCGAACCTTCCTTCTTCCACTCGTAAACGGTAACGCTCAGCCATTCAATGGTTTCAGTAACAGTACCAGGCTGTGCAACGAGGTTACAAGAGGAACCACCGATACCTTCGTACTGCCATTCTACCTCTTGGAAGTCAGAGCCTTCGGGGATAGCAACTGAAGTGCCGGCCTGTTGGCCACTACCCCAACCCCAACCCATGTTGACGTTGATGCTGCAAGCGGCTGAAGCCTTCACCTTTGCCACCACTTTGTATTTGCCGTCAATCGTGGTTGGAATACCATCAGCAATGAAATACTGGTGCCAATATGGATTAGCACCTGTTACCTTCTGATACTCAGTTCCACCTCCGGTCTTAACTGTACCTACAGAAGTCTCTCCATCTTTCCATTTGGCATCGCTATCACCATCAAGTTCTTCCTGAGTTGCATACCTGTAGGTTGCACCAAAGTCGGTCATGTAACCATTGTCAAACTCAGGCACATAACCCATTACATAGAACGGGAAGCCAGTGTGAGTGGAGTAGTCGATGGTATAGACTTGCTCCCACTTACCACCTTGTGCATTTGCTCCCAAGAAACATGTCAAGAGAGCAAGAAGAGTAAAAACTTTCTTCATAATAATAACACTTTAGATTAATAAATAATAGAATAATAGAATAATAAATTAAAAACTTTTCAAATATCTTTTTGTGAAAGACAACTGCCAGGAAGAATAGGATGAATCCCTTTGTTCACTGGCAGTTGTCTGTCAGTTTTGATTTTATTGCCCGCTGAGTGCTTTGCAGAATGCCTCGTAGGTGGCAGTGCGTACCCAGTCCATCTTACTGTCAACAGACCAAAGACCTACAGGATCAGACGACGTATCCACCATATTGCTCTTACAGATACCTCCCTGCTGCGCAGAAGGAATCGTGCTCATATATGCCTTGAGAACATATCCATAGAAGTCTGCCAATTGCTGGCGCTGAGCATCGGTAATATTCGTTGGTGATACAGGAGCGCCCGTAGCATCCTGATACTTGATGTCAAAGTTAGAAAGACGTATCAGTTTACCCGTCTTGGCAAGGTTATTAAGAAGTGTGTTCACTGTAGCCACGGTAGCAGCCTGCGTGGTTGCATCCTCGCTATAGGTAAGATTCAATTCAGCATTAATACCGTCAATCTTGGCACCATGAGACTCCCACTTGCTGATCCAGTACTGGAGGCTTTCAAGTCTCTTCTGGTTATCAAGGCCAGACTCGCAGATAAAGAACTTCAAGTCAGCAGGGTTGCCTCCGTGCTTTTCGAATGCAGCACTTGCCGCTTTAGACACTGTTGCACCATAGAGTTCACTTCCTGTGTAGGTGCCATCCTCGAGATAATCCTGCCAGAAGATTTTTTCGTCAGAATGCTTCAGGTCGAGGATACCAGGCTCTATCTCTGCCTTTGAGTCGAGAGGCTTGTCTATGAGGTCGAACGACTTGATACGGCCTGCATTGGCTTCCATCAAACCATCACACCACTTATTGAGTGCATACCTGATTGTATCATTCTTCTCCTGCTTGGTCTGATCACGGTGATTGTCGGGTGTGTGGGTGACCTTAACATTTCGGATATAGAGAACACTGTTCAAGTTACCCTCAATCATCAGATAGGCTTCCGTTGCACCTTCTGCAGGTGCTGCTTCCACCTTAACCGTCTGCCATGCATCTGGTCTGATAGTGTACTTTCTCGGATCTTTGCCAGACATGATCTTATTGTCAGCAAAAGTACAAATCACAGTCTCATCCTTAGCAATCTCACTCTTGACAGTGAAAGTTATTGTGTAATAACCATGTGGATCTAGAGGAAAGTCTTGAATAATCCAGACCTTGGCTCTCCTGGGAATCTTAAGAGCATTGCCCTTGTCATCGAAATTCTTTACAATAGACGGCTTTCCGCTCACGGCTTTACCTGTGAACACATCCACTGTAGAGTAGTCAATTTCCTTATCGTCAATAGGAAGCACCTGCACCTCGATAGGAGCCGTGAGCGCTCCAAACCATTCGTCTGATTGCTGCTCATTGGCAACGATAGGACTACCATATACCTGGCCACCAATACTTTCCACGTGAGAAAGAGCTGACTTCAAATCCATGAAGTTCATATAACCCTTTTTACTCACATATTTGTCCGGCATGAAAGAATAGCCAAAAGCAAGACCCGTAAAATTAGTCAATACAGCAGAGTGGCTCACGGCATTTGCAGCCTTCTGCTCGTTAAATGTCTTCAAATTAACGGCAGCATCGACAGACATGTTGGGATAAGCATCCGTATTGATATATGACTTAACAGCGCCCAAATCGGCATAGGGACGCGTGGTGCCAGGATCAGCCGGAATTGAGAAACCACCCAGATCATTATAGTCAGCACAGGAAACAGCAAATGCCCCTGCAACCAACATCAAGAGACCGTTTTTCAAAATCTTTTTCATACCTTAGCCTCCTAATCTTTTATTTCGTATTTATACTCGAAGAACTCTCTCTTGTTCGACTCACGTGTCTGAACAACCATCGTATCCTTTGTCTCCACCTGGATGTTCTTGTCCATGAAGTTAACCTTATATGCCAAACGAAGGATGTCACGCTGGACAAGCTGGCCATTGCTGCTTCCCCACTGATAATCCTTATATTCAGCCCTTTCAGTTCCCTTTGTGAAGAACTCACCTTCACCCTCTGCTGTCACATTCTCATCATCACAAGAGATGGTACACTTGTCACCATTGAATTTGAGGATGAGGTTACATGAGATAGAAGCACCGGAAGTCTTGAAAGACACGGGGAAGATAGCCTCTGTCCTGTTCTTGGTAGTAATTGCGCAAACTTCGTCGTTCTGGTTAACAGGGTTCGAAGGATCCATTTTGCTATAATGCTCTACGTCAGAGTTGTAAAGAGTGAAGTCCTTGCGAACCACCTTCGTAGGTTCGCCTCCATTTTCAGTTACCATATCCACGCCACGACGGATATACTTACCCTGCCAAGGGTTCATATACTTCACACAGTAGAGTACATAGTCCATCGGTAGCACTGCCCAATCTCGTGCATTCGTACGAACAGGAGAGCTCACAATGGGTGTACCGGAAAGGATAGCATCAATACCTGTCACGCCAGTCATTCGCAGAGGAATCACATAAGTATTCTTGATGGCATCAGGGTCATTGAAGAATTCGTCATTAAACTGCACCTCTACATAGCCGCGGGAGTCACCATTATAAGGAATAACGCTGGATAAAAGCGAATAGTATTTCTGAGGCATTGGAGTCACAGGCTGGGATGTATATCCACCATCATCCACAAACCAAAGGTTGTTGCAGAGCGACTCATCGACAGCAATATCAACATAAGCGTCACGTCCACCATAGGCACCACCCATGGTAGCCCAGATACGGCACTTGTGCTCATTGTCGAGCGTGTTGTCATAAATGTCATTACCAAGCACGAGGGTACGTACCGGGTTCTGATAGGCAAAGTAGGCTTTTGTGCCTCCCTCATAGTCTGGGAACTCTTGCTCTGAATTGTAGCATGACGTATATGTGAGAGCAAGCGCTCCCAAGGCTACTCCGTATATAAAATTCTTTAGTTCCATCATTGATAAACTTTAAACTTTAAACATTAGACTGAGAACTCTCTTACCATCCCTTGTTTTGCAGGAGGTTACTCCACAAGAGCACTTCACTATTGGGAATGGGGCCGTAAATCTGGTATGACTCATACTGACGAGATTCCACGTTCAGAGGAGAATAAGAGAGGTTGCCAGGCACGGGTTCCAATTCTGGATTAATCAGATCAATCTGAACACCCAATGCGGTTTCATTGATAGGCAACTGCCAGCGGCGTATATCCCAAAAGCGCTTGTTCTCAAAGCAAAGTTCGATACGACGCTCATTACGAATCAACTCACGCATCTTTGCCTGGTCGTTTCCGCACTCCTCCAGATAGGGGTCGCCAACAAATTCTCCATTCTCGTCTGTTCCGATACCGCCACGCTGACGAATCAACTTGATAACATCGTAAGCAGAAAGGCCTAAACCGGCACCGTCAACCTTCGGGCCCCATGCATCGTTGGCTGTCTCAGCGTATGCCAAGAACAATTCCGTGTAACGGATGCGCGGGTAAATATGTGGCTGCAGTGCAGGAGATGCAGAACTTGCCGAAGGACCTGCATCGTCACGGAGCAGTTTCTTCAGATAGTAGCCTGTAAGCGTATGTGAAGAACCAGAATTGTTAATGTTGTCCTTTGTTCCTACTCCCTGGGTAGAACTTGCATAGGTACCTGTTGCAATGACAACGCTCTTGAAGATGGAGCCGTTATAGATGACATCATCGGAAAGACGTGGGTCACGGTCTTTATAAGGATCCTGCGCGTCAAAGCCAGACCTAGAGTCCGTGATGGGGTAACCATTACGCATAGGGAACGCATTGACAAGATTCTGTGTAGGATTGATTCTGCCCGAACCATTCAGTGATGGTGGGTAGTTGTTACTCTCCTGATCGGCATCAGCTTTAACCCAGTCGGCACGCCAAAGAATTTCCGGCATGACAGATGTACTTGAAGCCAGTTTCTCAACATCCTTATACCAAATATTACCTTTCTGGTCAAATTCAACATCCTTCAATACAGCAGCACAAATCTTGGCCGCTTCATCAGATGTAACACCGCTCTGGTCACGGAAAGCCGGACTTGCAGCCATCAGGGCTGTCTGTGCCTTTATAGCCTGAGCGACCTTGCCCGATACCAGATTCTTTGCCATATTACCGAAAACAAGGTTGTAACCTGCCAATTGTGCACCCAGTTCCTTATATTTTTGAGGAATCATCTCTTCGTCATTAATGTCCTTATACTGCGCAGGAAGCAATTCTGCAGCCTTGTCGCAGTCGGCAAAAATCTGTTGGACACAGTCAGCAAAAGAGGCACGTGGCAGATTATAGTCAGAACTACCGTCCTCGGGTTCTGTCAGCAAGGGTACTCCATAGAGTTTGCCATCGTCGGCATAACCTCCATGAGCCTGAAGCAGATGGTAGTAGAAAATGGCACGAAGACCGAGCGCTTCACCCGTCAGACGGTCAATAAACATCTGCTGCTTGGAAGCGGCACTCTGAGCCCAGTTCACCTGATTGACATACTTGAGGAAGAGATTGACATACTGAACACCATCCTTACACTCATTCCAACGTGACATAGGGTTGTTATCAGATTTCCATTCACCAGTTGCCATCTTCTTATAAGTATCACCAGCATTGTTAGTGACGGCATCATCGGTGGCCACGTCGGTCTGCGTCGTTCTCACATAAGGAAGACGATTGTAGCCGTAAATCAGCAGACCATACACATAGTTCGTCTCCTGAACCATCGCCTCCAACTGTTTGGTGTTTTCTTCCGTAGGCTCGAACATGTCCTGACAGGAGCAGAGGAACCCCCCACCAACTCCCCCGAGGAGGAGAGCAGTCACCATGTTAAGACCATATTTAATAATATTATTCTTCATATTATATCTTTTCGTATTGTTTATTTTTCCTTTTTAAACCATTCCCTCCCCTCGGGGAGGGTCAGGAGGGGGTCACTTATAGCGTTACCTTCACACCGAGATTATAGAAACGGGTCTGTGGTGCATAGCCAACGCTGGTCTCCATCAACTTACGGTGCTTTGAGAATGTGAAGAGATCATTACCATTCAGATAGATGGAGAGCGCCTTCACCCACTTTCCTTCAAATATCTCTGAAGGGAAGTCGTAAGTCAGCTGCACCTTGCGGAGGTTGAAACGGTCTGTGCTATACATCCAGTAGGTAGAAGCCGCACCATTGTTAGGCGTACTGGCCACACTCAGACGAGGATGAGTAGCAGCAGGATTCACAAAGCCATTGATAATGCCGGCATCATCATAGGTGTACTGTATGTGGTCACGCACATTTACAGAATATTTGCTGTTTCCCTGCATATAATAATAACTGCCGTTCTTCATGGCGTATGCACCGAACTGGCCATTACCCACTACGAAGAGTGTCCAGTTCTTATACTTCAGGGTAAGGTTCACGCCAATGGTCCAAGGTGAGCCGAAAGTACCAGACTTGCCCAATTCAACCTGATCCAATTTGTCGATGGTTCCGTCACCATTGATATCCTCATACTTGAGGTCACCAGGCATCACCGTACCACCAAGGCCATATTTACCTTCTTTTAATTTATAGGTAGTCTTGCCTTTATCATCAGTCACCACATTAAAGTCATCAATGGTATAGAAGCCCAGGCAACGGAAGCCTTCGAGGACGTCAAGAGGTTTACCCACATGCATGAGTCCTCCTGCATAGTTACGGTAAGGAGCCCTCACGTCTGCCACTTCGTCAAACTTCTTCCACTCAGTCTTGAGATAAGTACCGACCAAACCGAGTTCCGCATGAACCTGGCCGAACTGCTTTCTGGCTTTGATGCTGAAATCAAATCCCTTGCGGTTAGAGGCGTTATAGTTGCTAAGTGGCGAGAATTTACTGCTGTTAAGACCTTCTTTCAAATGTGACGGATATTGAGTCGGGTTCTGGATGATGTTACCGGTCATGTCCGTATTGAAGAAGGTGAGATCCGTTGTTATCAACTTGTTGAAAAAAGAACCACGAAGGCTTACAGACCATTCCTTGCGGTGAATATAATCGAGCGCAGGATTATTACCAGAGGTAGAAACTGTAGAGACGGCAGAGTTTGCACCTTCATTCCATGCAAAGCTCGTAGTATTTTGGTCTGTCCACACAGCATCGTAGAGATAGAAGTCTTCGTATTTGCTACCAGTATAATAGACATCAGCATCATTATTCAGATTGCTGTAAGATGCACTGAGCATCAGGTCGTCCACGAAACTGCCCTGCATGAATTTCTCCTTGGCCAAGTTCCAGCCAATGGTGAAAGAATGCGAAAGGGCTTCGCGATTACCTTTAGCAAGGCGGGCAGAATGAACACCTGCCAATCCCACTTCAGCAAAGTAACGACCCATATAGTCGTAACCAGCCTGAAGACCCAAGTTAGCATTGGCATAACGATGTTTCTTCTGGCTCGATGTAGTCGTGTACATATTAGCGAGAAGCATACCTGTTACATGGTGCTTGCCGGCAAAAATATGATCGTAGTCAAAATGACCGTTCCATGTGATGGTCTGGCGGTATTTCGTGTCAGACATGGTCATCGTACCCGTCACAACCTCATCCTTCGGCTGGCTGATGGCAATAATGGCATCCTGTGTGTTATAATTACTCCATGTGGGGAAGAACAGAGAGTACGTATTGTTATATGCCAGGCTATAGTTGGCAGCATAGTCAATCGAGAACAACGTCTTGAAAGTCAAACCCTTCAGAAACTTGTTCATGTCATAGTTGATACCGGCATCAAACTGGAACTGTCGGCTTACGGCCCGTGTCTCACCACCAAAATAGCAGTCTGCAATGGCATTCGTCTGTGCACCGTCCGTACCACCGCCCGGGAACCATTTTCCGTCAATCAGGTTGAGAGACTTGCCGAGCGTAGCCAAGGCCATGCTGGCATTGGGGTCAACCATGTCAATAGGAATCAATGGGGCAGCACCCTGCGGGAAGTTTGGACGCATCGTAGATGCATCACCCCAGAAATTACCCTTGTTCTTATACTCATTATAATAGGTAGCACTTACATTAGCCCAACCTGTGATGAATTTGTTGACCACCAAATCTACATTACCACGTACACTGAAACGGTCGGTATAGTTATCCTTTGCCGGACCGAAATTGATAAGGTCTTCGTTACGATAGTAGTTGATGTTCGTGTAGAAGTGGGCACGTGTACCGCCACCCTGGACTTCCAACGTTCCCTCGGAGCGGTTATAGGCCTTGCGGATATAATCGTCAGAGTAGTAGTTTACATTGGGATAACGGTAAGGATTTGCACCAATAGCATGATTGTAGATATCCTGCTGAGAATAAGGCAACTTGGCGGAAGCCGCATTGCCTTGTGCAAGGTTATCGTTATAGGCGGCTTCGTTAAAGAGCGTCATATACTCCGCAGAGCCCAGATACTGGGGGAATTCCTTGGCTACATACCAGCCCGTATTCGCATTGGCCTTAATCTGCAGGCCGTCCACCTTACCACGCTTGGTCGTAATCAGGATAGCACCCTTGGCACCCTTGGAGCCATAGAGTACGACCGCCTGTGCACCTTTGAGGAAAGTGATCTGCTCTATTTCAGATGGAAGCACGTTGTTTGACGGGCGCTTCACACCATCGATAATCACAAGCGGCAAGTTGCCGTTGTCGTTATTATCCAGACGGTCATTGTCCATGCCCCAAAGGTTGTTTCCATTCCATCCACCGACAAGGGCATTCAGATCTTCGAGGCTTCCCATCGTGTAATCTTTCTTCTGGAGTTCTTCCATATCAACATAGGAAACTCCTCCCAGCAGATGGTCTGGATCCTTATCGCGGAAAGCGACATGGACTTTCTTTTTCACCACCGTGGAATCAGCATCGCCAGCAGCCTGTGCGTTGACCGCCAATGGTGATGCAGCCATCATGGCAAAGAGAAATATATTTGTTTTTATCTTTTTCATATTATATGTTATTTTAATAGCGGTAGCAAATTCTTCACTATTCACTTTTCACTCTTCACTTTTTACCATCCTGGATTCTGCTTAAATCCTTCATAAAGATAGACATCCTTCTCTGGGAATGGGAACCAATAGTGCTTTGCTTCCAAAGGACGCTTGATGAGCGTCTTATGATGGAAGTTAGCGACTTGAGCATCCTTCGGGTCGTTCTTCTTGAACCAATCGGCCTTCTGCATACGCTCAAACTCATGAGAGTACTTCTCTGTGTAAGGAGGTTCTGTCAGGAGCAGCCAACGCTGAAGGTCATTCCAACGGAACCCTTCGAACGACAGTTCCACAGCACGTTCGCGGCGAACCTCATCAATAAAGTGCTCACGAGTATCCAGGAAGTCATCCTGAACACCTTCCATTCCCACACGGTCACGGAGTGCATTGATGGCACCGACAGCGGAATACGAGGGACAATAGGCAGTTGTGGTCTTCAAGTCCTTCACATCATGCGAGAAAGCCGCCATAGCCTCTGCGAACATCAAATAGACATCTGCCAGGCGCATGTAAGGAAGATAGGTCTGCAAAGCATAGCCATAGTCATACCACTTGTCACCGATATTACACTGATGAGGAACAAGTTTCTGAATGAAATAACCCGTGCTGCTTCCATTGTCTATAGAACGCATGGCTCCACCCGTGTACAGAGAGCAATATTCATGCTCCTTCTGAGCAGCATTCAAGGCTTCAGTCTTGAGCACATAGTGGAAACCGTCGAAGATAATGTCATGGTAGAATCGTGGGTCACGGCCTTTAAAGGGATGCTCCGGATCCCATCCAGACTTTGGATTCAGCACATAGTGACCATTCTCAACCAGATAGATGGGCTGGCCGTTGGCCATACCGTACTGGTCGATGAGGTTTCCTGTGGGGTGGTGAATGATGTTGTCATGCTCCACGAGACCGGCAACCTTTGGGCCGAAAATCTTGGTACAGTTCCAGTTAGAAGAGTTCACACCTGGGTGAGCACCACGGAAGATAGCCTCTGATTCACCAGGCATTTTCCAACCGTCACTGACGGTATAGAATATCTGTGAATAACAATCTTCTGCAGTTGTCAACTTCTCATGATCGTAGATGTTGGAGTACTTGAATTCAGCAAGTTTGTAATTGGTCTGTCCTTTAGCGACCAAGTCAAGAGCCTTACCAAGGGCCTCAGCAGCCTTCTTACAGTAAGCCTCATCATAGTCATAGGTCTTGGCGCCGGCACCACCTTGACTGGCACCTAACAGTACAGGAAGGCCACCGGTCTTGGTCTTCTCAAACTCCTTCATGAGCGGAGAACCGGCCCAGAGATAACACTTGCCCAGATAGCAGAGTGCCATAAACTTGTTGACACGCAGTTGGTTGTTATTAACCGTGTTATTATCCTTACCGACAAGCGTCTCATCCCATTCCTTTGAATCCAACGGCAGGAGTTCGGATGCTCTCTCAAAGTCCTCTGCGCAGCGATCTGCACATTCCTGGAAAGAAAGACGGGGAAGTTCGGGAATATGACCATCCACAAACGACTGATCAATATAGGGCAGGCCACCGAAATAGCACATCAGTTCGAAATGCCACCAGGCACGGAAGAAATACATCTGTCCGAGCAAGATGTCACGCTCTTCGTCAGTACCAACGAGCGAACCAATGTTTTCAATACCCATGTTACACTTACGGATGCAATACCAGGAATTTCTCCAGAGAGAACTTCTAGCACCGTTGAGCCAACACTGGTTGTTCGTGTACCAGTTACGATAGTTACCAAGATCGACCTGATGGTCCATGTGGGCATAGCCTTCAGGGTTATGAACGGCGTCGTCACCGAAATTCCATGCGGTACAATAGTTAACCATCTCCTTACTGGGTACCAAGGAATAGATTTCCTCAACATATCCCTGGAAGTTGCGGAAATTCTTGAATGCCTCATCCTCAGCCACGATAGAATCAGGATCCTTATCGAGCCAGTCTGTGCAGGAAGTGAAGAATGCACCGCCTGCCAGCAGGAGAAGCGAACCACACAAAAGGGTCTTTATGTTATTATAATATTTCATCATTGTTGTACGCCTTTAAATGTTAAGTTTAATACCGAAGTTATAACGTCTTACAGTAGGATAGGCGCCACCGCCACCACTCCATCCGTAGTTACTTTCACGGTCGTCAGGCATCTTGGTAATCAGGAAGAGGTTGTTACCATTGAGATAAAGCTTCAGGCTTGTGAAACCGAGTTTCTTGATCCAGCCCTTCGTCCAGGTATAGGCGATCTCCACATTCTTCAGACGGAGGTATGAACCGTCATAGAGATACTGTGTACCGTTGTTGTAGGATACCTGCGTGGTATAACGAGGTGCAACAACATCACCATTGGCATCTGTAGGATTCCACCATGTACCATTGTCAAACACTGTCAACAACTTATTATTAAAAGAGGTAAGACCTACGTCACGGGTCACACCTGTTACACCATATAACTGAGCGAACATGCTGAAGCCCTTCCACTCCCATCCGATGGTGGCATTGTAGGTGTGCTCCGGGTTACCGGTATAGCCGTAAGGAGCCTGGTCGTATGTCTCGTCAACAACGCCGTCAGCATTGAAGTCCACAATATAGTGGTCACCAATAAGCACCTGGTTATCGTCCATCTCGCGCTTAGGTGTGCTGTAGAGTTCGTCATAAGTACCGATGAAGCCGTTGTCAATAAATGAAACGTACTGGCCCTGAGAATAACCCTGTGCTCTACGGTAAGAGGGCAACAATGCCGGGTCATCCTTCAACTTGATTTCATTGTGAGCATAGGTATAGTTGGCATTGGCCCAGAAACGCATACCATTCTTCAGCACTTTGTTGAAACGAAGTTCAACCTCGAAACCATTGTTCATGATTTCACCCTTATTGATATCCGGGGTCGTTGCTGCACCATAATAAGAAGGTACAGAACGGTTGTTACCGGAAACGAAGATGTCATAGCGTTTGTCACGGAACCAGTCGAAACTACCTGTGAACATACCACCGAGGAATCCATAGTCGAAACCGATGTTCATTTTTCGTACTGTTGCCCAACGAAGATCAGGAGCAGCAACGACAGATTCCTTATAACCTTGATATGGACTCTGGCCAGCCGTCAGCGTCATATTTACTTTATTCAATACCGACCACTGAGTCAGGTAAGCCCAACGTGCTCCGGCATTGTCATCACCGATTTCACCGTATGAGCCACGGATCTTGAACATATCCAGGATTTTCTTATCCTTCAGCGGCTTCATGAATTTCTCTTCCGATACCATCCAGCCGATAGCACCTGAACAGAAGAAAGCGAAGCGGTTGTCGGGAGAGAACTTCTGCGAACCATTGTAAGCACCGTTGAACTCGGCGAAATACTTGCTCTTGAAATCGTATGTAGTACGGAACACCCAGTCCTCACGACGATTCTCAAGTTCTGTATTTCCAGCATACATACGGCGCTTCCAGTTACCCATCAAAGAGACGTTATGGTCGCCGAGTTGACGGCCCCAATAAAGTTGAAGCGACATTTCCGTAGCACGATTGGTACTACTTACTTCACCTGCGGCAAGATCCCAGTCCACCTTTTCATAGAAATCAAAACCAGTCGCATCGAAAATCTGCTTTTCAGGACGGGGCACACCGTCCTCAGGAAGCATGTACATTCTCATAGATTCATGATTGCCACCAGCCTGGTTAATACCACGACTGCCCTCATTAAACTGGTTATCCCATGAGATCGTACCACGCGCAACAAGACCCTCTGTTATGAAGTCGAGTTTCTGCTCAAGTGCAAAGTCTGTAAAGACACGGGTGATGGTCTTCAACTCATATCCTGACAAGGCAACATTCATAGGAGAGTTAGCCACATTGGAAACCAGCGGATAATAACCCCAAGAATTATTGGAGAACTGCACAGGGAACACGTTGGGTGGCATACCGTATGCACCGGCCCACATCTGCTGCTGGAAGTACTCACCACTATTACCATAATAATAACGTGGGGTCTTCTGCTGTGCATTCGAACCAGCCAGGTTTACCTTGAAAGTAGTAGTATTCGTAATCTGGAAGTCCAGATTTGAACGTACATTCAGACGATTGTATGAATAACCGCCCTCATAACCCTGATGGTTGTCCCAAATCTTGGTCATATCACCTTCGTTCTGGAAGTCGAACGACACGAAATATTTGACGTACTTCGTACCACCGGAGATATTCAGGTTTGTATTATAAGACAGCGCTGTTCTATTGAACATTTCATCCTGCCAGTCAACGTTAGGATAGCGTTCTGCCTGGCTGTAGTCACCGAGGTAGTTACCGTTGGCATCATAATTCGGTTTAACCGTATAGTCCTGGTTACGGAAGTTGTTGATGAACGTCTGTGGACGATAGTAAGCCCAAGAAGCATCACCGCCGATGGCAAGTTCATGCTCGAGTGCTTGGTTACGAAACATATAGCCATCATAAGAATCGTACTTGCGCGGGAGTTTTGACACAGCCTTCAATGTTGCATTGAAGCCCACGTCGATTCTTGCCTTACCTTCCACACCACGCTTGGTGGTAATCAGGATCACACCGTTAGCACCTTTCACACCGTAAACGGCAGTTGCAGAGGCATCCTTCAACACGGAAATCGTAGCCACCGAAGTGATATCGACAGACTTGATTTCACGCTCAACGCCATCAACGAGGATCAGCGGCTGAGCATCTGTATTCCAGGCGGCAGCACCACGGATATAGATTCGCGGGTCTTCTTCACCCGGCTGACCAGAAGAAGCGATTGTTGCGACACCGGGGAGGTTACCCGTCAGGGCTGCACCCACACTACCGATACCGGCAGCACGCTCAAGCACTTCACCTGTGGTCTGAGTGATAGCACCTACCACTGAGGCTTTTTTCTGCTGGCCGTAACCTACCACAACGACTTCTTCGAGCTGGTTTTCTTCTTCGAGCGAAACCTTAAGGTTGTGCTGCTTGCCAACTCTGACTTCTTTTGAGGTCATACCTACATAGGAAAACACAAGCACAGACTGCTCGGAAGGAACTTCCAATTGGAAGTTACCGTCAATGTCCGTGATAGTACCACGACTTGTATTCCCTTTCACTAAGACTGTTGCGCCGATGAGCGGATCACCTCCCTCGGCAGTCACTGTACCACTAACTTTGATTCCGCCTTGGGCCCACATTACCAAGGGAACCAACAGCATCAACAAAGTTGGCACGGTGTGTTTGATAATAGTTAGATGTTTCATATTCCACTACATCTGTTTTGTAAAGCGTCGTACTCACCATCATAGTCACAACTCATGGGTTGGGGCAGAGCCGGAATGACAGCAAAATTACCAATCAAAAGCTTTTTAAACATAAATTTAATTTTATAGGTTTTAATTATAGGTCGTAATATTTTTGGTTTTAAATTATGGTTTTTAATTATGGGTCAATTCCAGTTGCAAATTTACAGCATATCTTTTATATTATCAAGTTTTTTTGTTTTAAATTCTTTATAGAACGTCACATTTATTTTATTACATTTTGCTTTTTTAAATATTGCGCGTTTTTTTGTTATATAACCGCAAAATCCCGATGATTTCGCCCTTTTTTGCGTATAAAAAAGCCAGTCGATACGCCAAAGGCGCTTTGCTATCGTTAACGTTATCGTTATCGTTGTTTACTTGATGTTCCGCGGATGATGCTGGAGAATCTCCTCACGGAGGGTAGTCGTATCGATATGGGTATAAATCTCAGTGGTGCCGATCGACTCATGACCAAGCATCGCCTGGATGGCACGAAGATCAGCACCACCTTCCAAAAGGGCAGTGGCAAAAGAATGACGGAGCGTGTGGGGAGAGATCGTCTTCTGAATGCCAGCCTCGCGCGCGTACTGTTTTATCATAATAAGGATCATCGTACGGGTGAGATGGCTGCCACGACGGTTCAGAAAAACATAGTCTTCTTCACCGGGTTTGATGGTCATGTGACGACGGTCATCAAACCACAGGTTCAGTTCCTTAATGGCTTTCGGCGAAATAGGCACAAGGCGTTCCTTACGCCCTTTGCCAAAGACACGGATAAAACCTTCGTCGAGATAAAGGTTGCTCAACGGGAGGTTTACCAATTCTGACACGCGCAAACCACAGGAAAAAAGGACTTCAATAATGGCCTTGTTTCGATGACCTTCCCATTTGGAAAGGTCGATGATGTCTTCCAACTGATCCACTTCAGCTGTAGAAAGAAATTCTGGCAGATGTTCACCCGTCTTAGGAGATTCCAAGAGTTCGGCAGGATCTTGTTCGAGCCAACCGTCAAGATTAAGAAAGCGATAGAAGGAGCGTACGCCGCACAAAATACGGGCCTGTGAAGACGGGGCAATACCAAGATCATGAAGCGAAGCGGAAAAATGCTCCAAGTCTTCCAACTTCACATCCAATGGGTCTATGCCTTCCCCTTTCAGATAGAGCAACAGCTTCTGAACATCGCGCAAATAGGCATCCAGCGTGTTGGGCGTGAACCCCTTCTGTAATTTCAGGTAGCGCTGATACTGTCGCAAAGCGTCTTTACGTTCTTTCTTCTCCATATCTTGATGGCAAAGATAAAGAAAAAAACGGAAATCCCCGATGGAATGACCGTTTTTTTATAATATGAGCTAATGTTAACGCTGGGGTGGGTCTTTATTTCTTCAGCAATGGCAACATCACTTCCGCATACCGTTTTCCGAGCTCACGGTAACCAGCAGCTGTAAAATGGAGATGGTCGAAGGCACAAGGCAAACCGGCAGAAGAAACCACATGGGCAGTAGGGATAACCTCAGGCAGTCTCTGAATGATAGGATTCATGGCGGCACACTGGCCTTTTACATCTTCGCCTACAACCTCACCGGCTATCAAGGGAACATCTTCGGCTTTCAGATTGAGATCACTAAGCAGCCGTTCATAAACTTTCTTCACTTTCAGCGGCCAGTCTTGCTGTCCCGTATTCGATTCACCCTGATGGAGGAGAACACCCCGGATGACACCTTGCCGCTGGGCCTTTTTAGCCAATTCAACCAAACGGCCATATGGATCATTATCGTATTCCTTAGCCATATTCTTTAGCCAACCAGGACTGGTGGCGATATAATTGGCACATGAATCTGTGTCAAAAAGTTCGATTTTACAGCCACCCACTGCTACATTGATAACACCGACACGCTGGTCTTCAGGCAGACTGTCGCAGAGTGTTCGCCCGAAATAGTCAGCAGGTGTCAATCCTGTTGTAACGCGAGCCAAGGGAGGAACAGCCTGATACCACTCCCCTTTCTTGCGGGTAGGGAGTTTCAGGGTGTCAGGACGCTGATTCCAAGGAGTGGGTTTCACCGTAGAAGGGTCAAAATCCACTGCAGCCATCATCAGGAAACGGGAAGGAACGCCCTCAAAATCTTGTGCCTGAGGACGGGCATTGCCCTCCATATTCGACTGACCGAAACAGAGGAAAATATGGAAGTCCGGGTCTGGCTTTTCGATATCAGCCGCTGTAACACTGAAAGGCATCAGCAGCATAACGGCAAGAATGGACAGGATGTATCTACGCATTGTTTAATATGACTTTTATTTCAATTTATATTTTTAAGACATAATACTAACTGCTAAAGATAAAGGGCACGCGGGATTCACATCAGGCATGCCCGTGGTTTTGTAACCATAATTTATCAAAACTCACCTAAGCCACTCGCCTAGGTTTTAATGATAGACGGCAAGCCCTGACAGGAATCCCCGAAGAATCATGGCGGTCTTTACAATTATTTTCCAAAGAGACCGTCAGTACAGCCTGTATAGGCGTGCTTGGGATAATAGTCCAGATTCTGGAGGCCCAGCCCACCTTCCTGCACAGAAACGGCGCTTCGATGGACATGATTCTCTTCGTTATTAATCTCAAATTCTCCATTGGCTTTTAGTCTATTGAATCTTAATAAGTTCTAAGTATTGATTATGCTAAAACACGCATAAATGGCCATTAACTGCTGCAAAAATAAAATAAATAAACAACTTTCCATATTTCTTGCGTTTCATTTATTTTATTTCTTGTCTCATAGCCAGGAAAACGCCAAAAACCATGGTTTTATCGAAAAAAAAGAAGAAAGGAGAGCAATTCAAGCTCTCCTTTCTGTCATAAGGATTAGCGGGCCTTTATTTTTTAAATAACTTCTGTGCCATCTGATAGAGTGAGCGGCGCCAGGTGAGGAACTCATGGGCAGTGCCCTCAGAGATATAACTCTCAGCATTGTAGCCGGCAGCCTTCAGGTCATCAACGGCTTTGCGGATGCGGTCGGGACCTTCCTTGGAACCACAGCTGATGAAGATGTAGTCCACCTTCTTGTCCTTCACCTCTTCGGGAGTGTACATACCACCGCTGAGGATACCCCAGCTACCGAAGGTCTCGGGACGAGCCAACGTGATGGCGTGTGTCTCCATACCTCCCATAGAGAGGCCGGCCATCGCACGGTTCTTCTTGTCTGCCTTGGTCAGGAAGTGGCTGTCAACATAAGGAACCAGCTCATCAACGAGCACTTTCTGGAAATCATCGGCCAGCTTGTTGCGGTCGAAACCTCGTCCGAAGACGATGTCGTTGGTCATACCGTAGGTCATCACGACGATGAAAGGCAGGGCCTTACCCTCGGCAATGAGGTTGTCCATGATAAGGTTAGCCTTACCCTGTACGGGCCATGAAGTCTCGTTCTCACCCCATCCATGCTGCAGATAGAGCACCGGATAGCGCTGCTTGGGGTTCTTGCCGTAACCGGCAGGAGTATAGACATAGGCAGGACGGAGCTGGTCGCCGTTCACCTTTGAGGGGAAGAGAATCTTCTGTACGTTACCGTGTTCGATGTCAGTACGCTCGGCATAGAAAGCACCGTCATGAGCGGGCACTTCGGTACCACTCTGCCAACGACTGCCACCATAGTAGCTATTGGTTCCGGGATCCAGTACCTGAGCGCCATCAATGGAAACCGTGTAATAATGGAAGCCCTCATCTTCAGGAACCAACGTTGTGCCCATCCATGAGCCGTCCTTCTGCTTCTTCAGGACAGTACCACCCATACCACCACCATGACCGGCAGAACAGATAACATACTTAGCATCAGGAGCCACCACGCGAAAGCGAACGAAGCCCTGAGAGTTCACCTGCGGATACTGCTGGCGGGGCTGACAAGTGGCACAAGGCTGGAAGTCTTCCTTAATTACCTGTGTGTCGATAGCAGGATCGAAGTGAGTGAGCACGGTATGCACGTTCTTTGGTTTCAGGTCTTTGTCGAAAGGAAGGGGATAGTTGTTAACGCCTACCCAAGAGTCGGCATCGCAGAGGTTCCAGAAAGTAACACAGTCCACCTTAGCCTTGTGGCGACGGAGCACGCGGAAGAGCTCTGAATACTTGTTCTCCTGGAGGAGTTTCTGGTCGTTGGTGACAACGGCGCCCTCATTACGAGAGAAGCGGAGCTGTCCACCCATTTCCTGATTCACACGGATGTCGAGTTCGGTGATATGGATATGGTCCACAATCTCCTCATATTTGGAGATGGCTGCTTCCATATCTTCCTCAGAAGGACCGTAGATATTATAGTGTCCCTGCATGCCGATACCATCGATGGGCACACCGGCGGCCTTCATTTCCTTCACCATATTATAGATACGGTCGCGCTTTGCGGGGTCGCACTCGTTGTAGTCGTTGTAGAACAACAAGGCATTGGGGTCGGCTTCACGGGCATATTCGAAAGCCTTGCGGATGAACTCATCGTTACCACAGATCTTGAAGAATGTAGATTCACGAAGCGGCTGATCCTGACCACCGCCCATAAAGGCAGGACGGGCGGGACCATCCTTGATAGCCTCATTGACAACATCCCAGCAGTAAATCACATCCTTGTAACGGTTCACCACAGCGTGGATATGCTCACGCATACGCTTGAAAAGCACTTCCTTCTTCACCAAGTTCTTTTTCTTGTCGTAGAACATCCAGTCGGCCATCTGTGAGTGCCACAAGAGGTTGTGACCACGCAGTTTTATACCGTTCTGGCGGCAGAAATTAGCAATTTTGTCAGCTGGTTCCCAGTTCCACTTGCCTTCCTCAGGATGAATCATACCGGGTTTCATGTCGTTCTCAGCCGTAATGCTGTTGAACTCCTGCTTCACCAGCGCGATCTGCTCGGGTTGCGAAATGTTACGCTGGTTCACTGCCACACCTACCATAAAGAAATCTTTATAGGCATCCTTAAAGGCGATGTGTTGAATCTGTGGCCTGCCAAACTGGGCACTAACGGCCAACGACACGGCACAAAGTGCCATCAAAACAATCTTTCTCATAAGTATATCTTAATTAGTTAGAAGAAAAAACGTAATTATGTCCTGCCTTAGTTTTCACGTCATATTCGTAGACTTTAGAGGAGAGAGGAAAGGCTACGGGTAGGCGAACGGAGTTCGGGAATGAGTCGATAGAGGAGAGAGATTTGAGAGAGGGTATATCGGCTCCCATCAATAGGGCGTTGGGACAACGGCCCTTGGCCTTGCGGAGTCCCTTTCCTTTCAGGGGAACGGCAGAACGCAAACGGAGTACGCCGCCGATGGTGGAACGGACAACGGCCTTCACCTTTAGTCTTTCGTCCTTCGTCATTCGTCCTTCGTCCTTGTCCCACTCCATATCCACCTCAAAACCGCCGCGGGCACGGAGACCTTTTATCTGTCCCTCGTTCCAGGCATCGGGAAGGGCGGGAAGCAGATGAACCGCTCCGTCATGACTCTGCAGCAGCATTTCAGCTATGCCTGCCGTAGCCCCGAAATTACCGTCAATCTGGAAAGGCGGATGGGCATCAAAAAGATTGGGGAACGTACGCCCCTCAGGATATTGGAAAGCAGCGCGCTCGGAAGGTAGGAGCCTTAGCATGTTTTGGATGATGCGGAAAGCATGGTTGCCGTCCTGCATACGTGCCCAGAAATTTATCTTCCAGCCCAGACTCCAGCCCGTGGCCATATCCCCGCGTTGCTGCAGGGTGACGGCAGCAGCCTTGAAGAGTTCAGGATGGGTATAGGGGGATATCTGATTGCTGGGATAAAGTCCGTAGAGATGAGAGATATGACGATGTTCGTCCTTAGGATCATCACCGTCAACAAGCCATTCCTGCAATTGTCCGTACTTGCCCACCTGCATCGGCGGCAGCAGGGAAACAGCCTTCCGCAGGGAATCCTGTAATGTTTTATCTGTCTTCAGAATCTCTGCTGAACGCAAGGCCTGTGTAAGTGCATCAAAGACTATCTGATTATCCATTGTACAACCAGCTGTAATCGGGGTATCCTTACCCATGGGGCCATGTTCTGGACTCACGGAAGGAACAGTCACCAACCAACCGTATTGCGGATGTATCTGCATAAAATCGAGATAGAAAAGAGCTGCATCACGCATCACAGGATACCACTGACGCAGGAACTCACGGTCACCGCTGAAGAGATAGTGCTGCCACAAATGGGTGGACAACCAGGCACCACCATGAGGAAACATACCCCAATAAGCTCCATCAACGGGGCCGGCAATGCGCCAGAGGTCGGTATTGTGATGGGCCATCCAACCACGACAACCATACATTTCACGAGCGGTGGTTGCTCCCGTCTCACTCAGATCACGGATAAGAGAAAACAGCGGACCAGTAGTTTCAGTGAGATTCGTCACCTCTGCAGGCCAGTAGTTCATCTCGGCATTGATGTTGATGGTGTATTTCGAATCCCATGGGGCATTCACCTTATCATTCCATACACCTTGCAGATTGGCGGCCTGACCACCTTGCTGTGAGGAAGAGATAAGCAGATAACGGCCATAATTGAACATGAGGGCCACCATACCCATATCCTGACTGTCCTTGAAAGCAGCCAGACGGCGGTCGGTGGGAAGTGTAGATGTTCCGGGAAGCGTTAGGCTCACCTTATTATATTGGGGTTGGTAAAGCGCCAGATGACGTTCAAACAACTGTTCAAAGGAAAGTCCCTCCACTTTACGGAGATACTCAGCATTTCGCACAGCAGCCTGTGCAGAAACGTCGTGATAGTTCACGAAATTAGTGGCTGCCGACACAAGTAGCGTCACCGTGGTAGCCTTCTTCACGAGGAGCGAATCGCCCGAAGCGTGAACCTCACCATCAGCAAGTATCTTGGTAAGACATTCGGCATAGACGCTTCCCTTGATTCCCTCGTGGTCAACGGGATCAACATGAGCCATCAGCGTGTTTCCACTGGCCTCTGCCCTTGAAGGCAGCGGACAATCGTGACGAAGCGCAAAGGAAATTGCACCGGGAACAGAAGCCTTTAGTTGCATCACCACCACACCATCGGCCATAGAGGCAAAAGTTTTCCGCTCATAGCGGACGCCCTGCTGATTATATGTAACGGTGGAAAGTGCTTTCGAAAGGTCAAGTTCACGACGGTAATTAGTGACAGGTGCCTTCAGATCAGTAAAATGCAAACGCAGACTGCCCAAAGTGAGATAGCGCATGCCGTGAGGCCCCGTAATAAAATCCTTGTTGATGATATTCTCTGCCTCCTTCTCCTTACCGTCGAATATCAATTGGCGTACTTCCGGAAGGCGCTGCAGGGATCGCGGGCTGTTGTTATGGTGTGGGCCTCCGCTCCAAAAAGTTTCTTCGTTGAGTTGAAGTTCCTCCACTTCCGTACCGCCATAGACCATAGCTCCCATGTGGGAATTTCCCAAGGGCAAAGCCTCCAACCAAATCTTGGCTGGGTTATCATACCACAAGAGATTCTCAGATGCAGCACAGTGCAAGAAAGGGAGCGCACTCAAAACGAGTACGCGTGTTAATTGTTTCAACATAGGTTTATCGTATTGAAGCCATATAGCCCAAAAGGCAAGTAAGAATTCTTTGCAAAGATAATTATAAAAGGTGACAAGTCCTTTTTTCGGTGATACAAAAAACTTTTCAAATGTCACAAAATACGGCAAATGCGATAAAAAGTAACATACTTGATACAATAGGGAAATACGCGCACGTAAATATTTTGTATCTTTGCAAAGAAAATGCAAACGAGCGCAATGAAAACTAGTTTTCAAATTGCCGAATACGGCTTTTCTTTTTCAATGTCATGAACAGAAAACTTATCTTTGGCATCACAATGATGCTCTGCTGCACGAATCTAAGTGCGCAAAACACAGTGCCCGTAACGAATATACGAGGCGCTCAGTATCCGCAAATCACGACTGATCATCGTGGCGTTTTTCAACTCCGTGCCCCACAAGCACAAGAGGTCATCGTCGATATTGGCGGCAAAAAGTATCCCATGAGCAAAAATGCCGAAGGGATATGGACAGCCACAACTGACCCGCTGATGAGCGGCATCAACTATTATTTCATGTATGTGGATGGCGTTCAAATAAGCGATCCCGCCTCTGAAACTTTCTATGGCTGCAGCCGTATGGCTTCGTGCATCGAAGTTCCCTACAACAATGACACCAGATTCGAACCCGCTGACGTAGCCCATGGCGAGACTGCCATGCGTCGCTATTACAGCAAAACAAGCGGTGCTTGGCGCCGGATCTTTGTCTATCTGCCCCCCTCTTATCAAAAACAGGCAGACAGAAAATATCCCGTACTTTACATTCTGCACGGTGGTGGTGAAGATGAGCGTGGCTGGGCTTTGCAAGGTCGCACAGATATTATTCTCGAGAACCTGATTGCCCAAGGCAAGGCTGAAGAATTTATCGTAGCCATGTGTGATGCCAATTGCCGTGACTTTGAAAAAGAAATGCTTCAGGAATGCATTCCCGTGGTGGAACAGAATTACCGCGTGCAAGCTGATGCTGACCATCGTGCCATGGCAGGACTGTCGATGGGAGGCCTCTATACGCTCAACACGACCATTAATCATCCCGAACTGTTCCGCTATGTGGGTGTCTTTAGCAGCGGATGGTGGGCTAACACTCCCAAGGGTATGGAAAACAGAATGGGTGCCGAGCAATACTATCAGAAACTGGCAGCACGTCCCGACTACTATAATCAGCAGTTCCGTGAGTTCTTTATCACAATGGGTGGTCAGGAGGACATTGCCTTTAACAACTGCCGCATCATGCGTGAGCGCTTTGACAAGATTGGCATAAAGTACTCTTATTTCGAGACTCCTGGTGGTCACACGTGGCCTGTCTGGCGTGAAAGTCTGTATCAGTTTGCACAGCGGTTATTCAAGGATAAGGTTCAGTTTGCCAATGATGACCACGCTAAGGATTATTATGTAAAACCCGTTTCTGCCACTTCCAGTGTTGATGACCAGGGATTTATCCGCCGTTGGAGACTGCTGGAGCCCCTCAGCAGACCCGTCCGCACCAATGCCGTATTCACCGATACTTATCTGCGTGAGGCCTTCAATACCCAGTATTTCAAAAACCAGATGACCATTTTGCCCAAAGATGGACAGAAAGTGAAGACCACCGTCGTGCAAGAGGTGATACCACCAGGCTTCGGACGCGGACCTCAGGCACAGCAACCTGCTCAACCTACATTCAAGACCGTCAAAGAGACACTCACCTGGCACGAATTGGAGAGCAGCCGCTATAACGTGAAACTCTTCCGCTTTGGCGAAGAGTACAAACAGCGCCTCTATGGTGTGCTCTATTGGGCTGTGACCGTTGTTGATTGCCCTGAAGACATGGAAAACGTTCGTCTCGCGGTGGGTAGCAACTCCGCATCCATGTGGTGGGTGAATGGCAAAGAAGCCTTACTGATGTCTGGCGACCGCCGTATGGTGGTGGACGATTGTGTAAGCCAGAGCTTTACCCTGAAGAAAGGTCAGAACATCATCCGCGGATCTGTCATCAACGGTCCTGGCATGAGCGACTTCTGCGTCCGTCTGATCAATGAGAAAGGAGAACCCATCAAGAACGTTACAATCAGATAAAATAGACCCTCCCCTGCCCTCCCTATAGGGAGGGAGCAATTACTAATTAAGCTATATAAAGAAACCATTTAAAATCCATTTGCAATGAATATCATAAATAAAATACAAGTTAATACCAAAAGGATTCTGGCAGTAATCGCCCTCCCCATCTTAGGGGGAGTTGGAGAGGGTCTCTATGCTCAGACGGGTAAGCCTTTCATCCACGACCCTTCTACGATTCAAGAGTGTGATGGCAAATACTATACTTTCGGAACAGGTCAGGGTGGTTTGATTTCAGAAGACGGCTGGACTTGGGACGGCGGTGGTGTACGCCCTGGCGGCGGAGCAGCCCCCGATGTGTTGAAAATCGGTGACCGTTACCTTGTGGCCTACGGTGCTACAGGTGGCGGACTTGGCGGTGGTCATAACGGACGCATCCTCACGATGTGGAACAAGACCCTTGACCCCAATTCTCCCGATTTTAAATACTCTGATCCCATCGAGGTAGCTTCCACTGACGGTAACGAGGACTGTGATGCCATCGATCCCGGATTGTTGTTAGATCCCACAACTGGCCGGCTTTGGCTGAGTTACGGCACCTATTTCGGTTATATCAGACTCGTGGAACTTGACCCCAAGACAGGTAAGCGCGTAGAAGGCAACGAGGCTATCAATATCGGTATCGACTGCGAAGCCTCCGACCTGATCTATCGCAATGGCTGGTATTATCTGCTGGGTACTCATGGCACCTGCTGCGACGGTGTGAACTCTACCTATAACATCGTGGTGGGACGCTCACGCAAGGTGACAGGCCCCTATATAGATAATGTGGGACGCTCCATGCTCGAAGGTGGCGGTAAAATGGTGATTGCCGCCCACGACCGTGTGGTAGGTCCCGGTCATTTCGGCCGTTGGATAGAGGAAGAAGGCGTAGAAAAGATGTCCTGCCACTTCGAAGGTGACTTCGACCAGGAAGGTATGAGCGTACTGGGTATCCGCCCGTTGTTGTGGAAAAACGATTGGCCCGTGGCCGGCGAAGCCTTCAAGGAGGGTGTCTATGAGATTGAATCAGAACGTCGTGGCTATGCCTTGGAAATGGCTGTTGACTTCGTACGCATCAACCAACCCCGCCGTTGGTTCCGCCGTGATACGAACAGAACTCCCGAACCTGTTTTGATGCAGACCCTCCAGGATGTGGAAAAAGCATGGCCCAAAGGCGATGTTCCCGTGCGTTGCGGTGACTATATGGTACGTCCTCATCAGCAGTGGGCCATTACGGCAGCACCGAATGCCGGCGGTTATCTGGGACAGCCCTACTATCGCATCTCCATTGCCGGTACTGACCGTTCACTGACGGCCACTGCCAACCGTGATGTCATTGCACAGGACGGATTCACAGGAGCAGATGAACAACTCTGGCGCATCGACCAACTCATCGATGGCACTTTCCGCATTATGCCTAAGAAAGTACCTGGCTGTGACAAACCTCTGGCACTTGTTTCCATCGCTGACAGTACCCCCATTCTGGGTGCATTTGACTTCAATAGCGACAATTCCAAGTGGAATCTGAAATAAGACCTACATAACTTATCAAATATGAAAATTCGACTATTCTTACTATCGATGATTCTCTGTGTGCTGGGCATCCAAGCCCAGCCCCAGCGAATGTCATCTGACAAAACCTTTGTTTTTTCAGGTAACCCCGTCATCCGTAACAAATTTACCGCCGATCCTGCCCCCATGGTCAGCAATGGAAGACTCTATCTCTACGTGGGACACGATGAGTGGTATGACGGACAGGACCAGGCCAGCGGTGGCAAGGAATTCAACATTACGGAATGGCTCTGCTATTCCACCGATGATATGAAGAACTGGACAGACCACGGCAGTGTCCTACGTCCTACTGATTTCAAGTGGTCTTCTGGTGAAGCTTGGGCTTCACAAGTCATCGAACGGAATGGAAAGTATTACTATTACACATCCTGTCAGTCGAAAGAGCCTGTTGTAGGCAAGGCCATCGGTGTAGCCGTGAGTGACAACCCAACAGGGCCTTTCATTGATCCTATTGGCAAGCCGTTGGTACACGACAAGATGACCGACAACGGACAGCGTGGCTGGTGGAATGACTTTGACCCCACCGTACTCATCGATGATGACGGACAAGCATATCTCTGCTGGGGCAATGGTACCTGTTTCTTCGCCAAACTAAAGGACAACATGGTGGAACTCGACGGCGAGATATGGACCACCAATCCCCTGCCCCGCTATGTGGAAGGCCCTTGGCTGCATAAGTATAACGGTCTCTATTATCTTACCTACGCTTCTTTTGGCAACGACCACAAGGAAGCCATCGATTACGCCACTTCCAAGTCAATCATGGGGCCTTGGGAACATCAGGGACAGATTACAGGAGGTGCTGAAAACAGTTTCACCATCCATCCGGGCATCATCGAGTTCAAGGGTCATTGGTATCTCTTCTACCACAATGCCGTGCTTACCATCGACGATCACCCCGGTGCCATCGGTCGCCGCAGCGTCTGCGTGGACAAGATGGAATACCAGCCTGACGGAAAAATCAAATTTGTAAACCAAACTAAATAATTTATCAATAACAGAAATGAAGAAACAATTATTAGCAATGCTATTATTGGGCACGATAGCCGTCAGTGCTTCTGCCCAGTCTTTGCCTGCTGCCCTTTCTAGTAATCCTAATAAGTTCCTGGGCAATATTACGACCAGAGGAAGTGTGGAAGCCGGAGGTGGCGTGCCACAGTATTATACTCTTTGGAACCAGATTACCTGTGAGAACGAATCGAAATGGGCTTCTGTAGAAGGAAGCCGCGGCAACTTCAACTGGGGTGGAGCAGACAATGCCTTCAACTATGCCAAACAGCACGGCTTCACCCATAAGTTCCATGCTTTAGTGTGGGGCTCACAGTATCCCAATTGGTTGGATAATCTGTCTGCAGGTGAACGATTCTCCGCTATGACAAACTGGTTCGACCATGCCAAGGCCCATTATGAGACACTACCTATGATTGACGTCGTCAACGAGGCTGTAGGCACCCATCAACCGGGCAATCCCATGATCAAAGAGACGCTTGGTGGCGGCGGCAAGACGGGTTACGACTGGCTGATCAAAGCCTTTGAGATGGCCTACGAGCGCTGGCCGGATGCTATTCTCATCTATAATGACTACAACTCTATCCAAAACGACATCGACCCCTACATCGACCTTGTTCGCACCCTGCGCGATGCCGGAGCACCTATCGATGCCTACGGAAACCAGTCGCACGCCGTGGCCAATATGAGTTCTGCCAGTTTACAAGCTGCACTCGACAAGCAACAAAATGCGCTGAAGATGCCTATGTTCATCACGGAACTGGATATTAATACTGCAAACGACGATCAGCAAAAGTCACAGTATCAGCAAGTATTACCGGTAATGTGGGAAGCCCCCTATTGTGCTGGCGTCACGCTGTGGGGATATATCCATGGTGCCACATGGGTTGACAATTCAGGACTGTACAAGAATGGTGTAGAGCGTCCTGCCATGACATGGATTAAGGAGTATATGCAGACCGATGCTGCCAAAAATGCCGTGAGTCCCTTCCCTGGTGTAAAGAAAGAAGCATCCATCTACATACGCCCCGCTGCCCTGAAAGCGGCTGCTGGAGATGTGTTACCTATTAAGGTTCGTGCTAAAATGGCTACCAAGACCATCGAGAAGATTGATCTCTATGTAAACGACGAACTGGTCACCACCATGACCGAAGAGCCCTATATCGCAGAACACACGGCCAACTCACCGGGATGGAACATCATTAAAGCCGTAGTCACTACAACCGATGGTTCCACCTACGAGCGCCTGTCGCGCTTTCAGGTGACCCGTGGCGCTAAGCGCAAACCATACAACGACGTCGTGGCAGAACTGCCGGGAACCATCAAGGTTGAAGAATATGACGAGGGCTTGTCTGGCGTAGCTTATAGTAATGCTTCGCGCACATCTTATGCTATGAAGGATAATCAGTGGATGGAATATACTGTAGACGTGAAAGAGGATGGTCTCTATTCAATGGAAGTGGAGGTTGCTTCTTCAAATGCCAACGGCATGTTCCATTTATCTGAATACGGATTTGATAACCTCACCTTTCACACCAACATCACTCAGGTACCCAATACTGGAGGCAGTTCTACATTCCAAACCCTGCGCTGCCCAATGATGCAGCCCCTGACGGCTGGTCGCCATACATTCTGTCTGAATATCGACAAAGGCGGCTTCTACATCAAGAGCATGACTTTCAAAGCCCTGCCTGTCGTTGAACTGCCAGGTACGCTTGAAACAGAGGACTTTACAAGCGGTGAAAGTATCAGCATCATCAGCGGCAACGGCGGCTCTGTTCTCGGAAACACGACTACAGGCGAATGGCTGGAATATGATGTCAACATCACTCAGGCTGGTAAATACTCCTTCGAGGCTACCATATCTTCGGCTATAGATAATTCTTCCTTCAAAATGACATTGATAGAAAGCGATGGCAATGAGAAGACGCTAGGTACTATCACCGTACCCAATACTGGCAGCCTGGATAACTACCAGGTGAAGACAGGCAAAATCAGAAATTCCTTCAAGGAAGGTAAACAAAAACTGCGTATTACCATCGTCAATGGCGGTTGCAACATTGACAAAGTGGCATTCATCTGCACTACTCCCACAGGCATCATCTCGGCAGAGACAGATCAAACAGCCACAGAGACGCAGTGGTTCACCCCCGAAGGCCGCAGACTGACAACCCCACAAAAAGGCCTCAACATTGAACGCACGGTCATCAATGGTAAAACAATAACACGAAAAGTTATCCGATAACGATAACCCTAACCCTAACGATAACGATAACCCTAACCTTAACTTTAAATACACAAGAAGTTAAGGTTAGGGTTAACGTTAAGGTTGAAAATTAAAACTTCACTTCCTTCTTCTTCCCATCATATTCCACAGTCTTCACTTCACCGCCTGGCAACTGAATACGGAAAATGCGACTTTCCTGCATTCCTTTAAAGGAGCCTGTTCGCGGTCCAAAAGTCAATGTCCGCTTGCGGTCATTCCATGTCATGGGAATCAGGCTGTAATCGCCTTGTTCATAATTGTAATTATCTCCCTCATCCTCATAGAGTGTAAAGGCTGCATCAGCTCCGGGATAAACCGTCACATCAAGCGTCTGCCAGTCAGAGATAATAGCATTCATCACCTCCTTCTTGCAAAGTGGCAGGATGCTGCCCGCCTTCACGTAGACCGGACAATGGGCCAGCGTACCGTCTGCCTTCACCGTCTGTCCGCCATCCAGACGTTCATTCGTCCAGTAGTCATACCATTGCGCTCCCTGCGGCAAATAAACATCGTAGGTCTTCTTAGCTGTCCAGTCAGCCGTAAAACCTTCCTGATAAAGTTTCTTATTATTGCGGTCCCATCCCGAAATCTCATTCGTAGGATTGGCCACTTCCGGTGTATAAAGTGCCTCCACCACTGGAGCTACCAGCATCGAACGGCCGAAGAGGAACTCACGCTGATTATCCCAAGTCTTAGCATCTTCCTTGAAGTCCATCAACAAAGCACGCATAAAACTGTCGTCGTTCTGACTTACCTGCCAAGCAGTACTATAAATATAAGGTAGTAATTGATAGCGCATCTTGATGGCCGAAAGCAACGCATCATAAACGGGCTCTCCGGGTTTGCCATAATGATAAATCTCTCGCCATACCTCCGTACCGTGGCTGCGCATCATCGGACAGAACAGTCCGAACTGCATCCAGCGCACATAGAGTTCCTGAAAAAGCGGGTTCTTCGTCGCTGTGTTGTCTTGCGAAGTCTTGTTATAGGCATTGGCAAAGAAACCACCAATATCCGTATTCACATTGGGATTAGCCGTCAGCGTGTGGTTCAGACAGAGAGGAACCTGCTTGCGGAAACTATCCCATGAGGAACCCACATCACCACTCCACGACATGGCTCCCGTGCGCTGTTGTCCGCTGAAATAACTGCGGGTGAGAATAAACACACGCTTATTCTTATCAACAGCCCGCTGATGGTCATACACACCCTCCACGGTAGCTAGCGGGAAAATATTACGCACCGAGCGCCAAGACACCTTCTGTTCTTCTCCCGTGACAGGATCGGTCACAGGGCGCACTTCATCGTAGTCACTCTCCTGACTATCCAGATGATCGGGATCCGTGGAATCCATCCACCACGCGTCGATACCAGCATCGTGCAAACGGGTCAGATGCCGCCAGTAGATATCGCGGGCTTCCTTGCTATAAGGATCATACACACGCACACCACTGGGATAGTCCTTGCGGGGAGGCCAGAAAGTGAGTCCGCTCTGTGGCCAAGTTGTAAAATCGTAGAGCAAACCTTTTTCAGCGAGGTCTCTATAAGGTTTGGTCATAGGGCCGAAACTAGCCCAGATACTGATGTTAATATGTTTGCCCTGCTGGTGCACGCGGTCTATCATCTGCTGATAGTTGCTGAACTCCTCATTGCAAAACTCCATCGAATTCCACAGGTAGTTATTGCCCCAATATTGCCAGTCCTGAATGATACCATCAAGAGGTACGCCTGTCTTCTGATAGGTATCTACCACCCCCAGCAGTTCACGGCTACTCTTATAGCGTTCCCGGCTCTGATGGAAACCGTATGTCCAGAGTGGTAGCATGGGCACCTTGCCCGTCAGCCATCGCATCCCACTAATCACACCATCGGCATTCTCACCGTAGATGAAATAATAGTCCACCAGTTCGCCAACTTCCGATTCCAGTTTCAGCGTCCGTCCATCGTCGTTCACCGCTGTTGGCGAATAGTTGTCCCAATAGACACCATATCCCTTGATGCTTTGGAAGAAATGGGCATAATCCTCCAGATTACTCTGCATCATCCGCCGGTTTTCGCCTCGTTGGTTCATCTTGCCGTTTTGTAGCATGCCCAAACCATAGATGGGTTCCTGCTCATCCATCTCAAAACTCTGAATCACACGGTATCGGCCCTTGTCAACGCCCTCCGTAATCGGACGGAAGGCAGCACCGCCTTCTCGCAACAACACGTTACCTTTCTTGTCGGTAAAAATCAGACGTCCAATCTCATCTTTTTTCACCAACACATTCTTTGCATTTCCAGTTTGAGGTTTGGCCTTCACCACCCAACTGTGATGTTCAACCTTCGCATCCGTCGGTGTTTTCACCACCCTGACGATGTTGGGCGAAAAGTAGATTACTTCGGTATTCTGGGCATTGATCTTCACCAAGCCACGCACGCTTATCAGCGCAAGGATTAGTATTAAATAGATTTTTTTATTCATAATGCTGCAAAGATACGATTAAGTGAGCACAAATGCAAAAGAAAAAGATACGATTAAGTGAGCACAAATGCAAATAAAACTTGTTTTAATTTGCTTTGTCGAACGTGAGTATCTTCGGCGAAGCCAGAGATACGATTAAGTGAGCACAAATGCAAAATTTGCTTTGTCGAACGGGAGTATCTCAAAAAGAAACGGGCAATATCACGCATAAAGGTATTTCATTTGATTATTATATGAAAAGTAATTTAGTCTAATTTGCTCAGCAATTTAGTCTAATTTACTTTGCAATTTAGTCTAATTTGTTTAGCAATTTAGTCTAAATTGCTAATAAAGAAAGACACTTTACAAGTCTTTCCTTTTGAAGATTATGAGGGAAAGAAGGTAAGGAACAACAATCCATAGAAGTAGCAGCAGCGTTGATATGATAGTACCCAACGTTTCTCCTAGGAACTCCTTGAATGCAGCACCTGAATACCCCATCATAGCCGAAACATCCATCTTCAGGATCACCTGAAAACGCACCATGTCAAGGGGATTCAGCATTAATAGAGTGGTGATGGGTCTTTCGATGGGATAGTCGGAAAAGATCATGATGATATACAGCAGTAACGCATCGTAAATCATCGTGAAAAAGAGCCATAACAAGATTGCTGCGCCTATACCACGTGTCTTGTCCGTTGAAAGAATGGTGGTGAGGAATGCCAGAGCGTTAAAGATGAGTGTAATAACCATGCCCATAATGATAAGCACTGTAGCGGTACCCGCGGAAAGGTAGAGGAGCACGGGGATGCCGGATCCCAAGAGAAAGGCAATGCAAAGACTGCCTGCCACACCACTGAAAAGGGAATGCCATATCTGACTGCGTCTGAGGGGTTGACTGAGTAAGAGCACAACGAATTCCCGGGAATTGTACAAGTAGATAGTGCTATAGAGGAGTGCCATGAGAGGTATGACGAACAGTAGGATGTTCAACATGGTGAGAGTTCCCTTAGCCTCGCTGTCCTCGAGCAATAAGGCTGTCCATGATATCAAGGAAAGCATCACAAAGTAGATGATGACGATTTTACTCTTGACATTGTCCAAGAAGATTGTCTTAACGATTGATTTCATTGTCGCTGAGAATTTTCATGATTGACTTGGCTATTGACTTCTCGCCTGTGAGTTGCTGTAATTCTTCCACAGAGTGATGGAGAATGAGTTTGCCTTCCTCCATAAAGACAATATGTGTAGCAAGGTCTTCAAGTTCACTAAGGATATGTGAGGTTATGAAGATGAGTTTTCCTTTTGCTTTCTCTTTCTGAATCTTCTCTTTGAGTATCTCGGAGGTAATAGGGTCAAGGGATGCGGCTGGCTCATCGAGAATAAGTATCTGCGGGCGAAAGAGAAATGCCACGGCTGCATTTACTTTTTGACTGGTACCGCCCGATAGCGCATTTGTACGTTTGTTAGCAATTGATGGGATGTTGAACCTGTCATACAGTTCCTTGTCGAGTTGTCCTTGGTATTTTCTCACATTGAGCAATGTACTGATGGTCTGTCCTACGGTCATATTCTCCGGGAAACTACTTTTCTGTGGCATGAAACCGATGTCTGCACGACACAAGGGGTTATCCTGTACGTTATATCCATTGACGAGCACCTTTCCCGAATGTGGTTTGACAAGTCCAAGAATACATTTCATAAGTGTGGTCTTCCCGCATCCATTTGGACCAATGAATGCCACACACTCACCATTGTTGAGCTCGAGATTAATGTCGCGAAGTACATGTAGCTTACCGTAATATTTGTTAAGGTTTTGAATGGATATCATATTTCGAAGGGTTTGAGAATAGGTCGATTATCGACGTAGTTGTCGGGTGTTATCGATGGCAATAGTTTTTCGCTTTGCTCCATAAGTGTCATGAGGAAACTGCGGAAGAAGACGAGGATGGTCTGATTCTTTTCTGCGAGGGTGGAGAAAAGACTGAGCATGTGGTATGGAACATCGCTTACCCCATCGTTATTTAGGTCGTAGCCATTGTTCTTATCCCAATAATTGCCGTCGAAGACATTGCTGTTAAACGATCCGTTGGTGGAGATATCGAAGGTGTTGCCGATGAAGTTATTGCAATGAATGGTATCATTGGTGGAACTGGCGACGACACGCATACCCCATCCGTTTTGCCGAAACTCATTATTCTTGATATTCAATTCCACACCACCGTCCATCAGTACGCCCACCGTGTTATTACGTATTCTGTTGTTATGAATGTACCCACGCTGAATCTCTTTGAGCAAAAGTCCATAGGATGAACCTCCCTGGCACTGTTCAAAAATGTTGTTGTACATCTCAACATCATGGGTATACATTACCGCTACACCGGCTTTACTCCCCACAAAGTGGTTGTCGAAATATTTATTAAAGTGTGAAAACATAAAATGCAATCCGTAACGCTCACAGTTTGTTACGAAGTTGTGATGGATATCCGATTCGTAGACGAACTCGAGGTAGATACCATCGCGGTTATGTCCCACAGTATTGTGATGGATGTGAATTCGCTCACATTTCCAGCAGTGTATGGCATTGCCCATCACCTGCATCTCGAAGATATCACTCTCTACATCATTACCGACAACTTCACTGTCAGTACTGTTCATAAGTTGGATACTGAACTGATTAGAGCGCATCTTGTTATCACGTATTATTACGTTTCTCGCATCTTCCACCTTAATACCACAGTAGTCGCGCAAAGAGGAACGGCCGGAGTTGATGACGTGTAGCCCCTCCACAGTGACATTATCGCATCTGATATCGATGACCGTACCTTTCTGTTGTCCGTCAATGATGGGTAAATTTTCTCCTCTGAGTACGATGGATTTGCGTATGGTGAAACATTCCTTATATACTCCTTTGGTGACAAGGATGATATCACCGGTAGCGGCCTTCTCCAAAGCCTGTGTAATAGTAGTAAAAGATTGTCCTTTTCCCACCTTGAGGGTCGTGGCTTGTGTGACCATGATCGTTGGTAGGAACAGACACAATAGTGCTTTCTTCAGTGATAGTATGTTCATCCTGCGTGGTATTTAATGAGAAATGGGACGATAATGCACATCACCATCGCCCCATTCGATGTTTTACAGATTTTGTTCTTACTTTTCTCTTTATTCTCTCATGTGCATATCCTTATTATCTTTCCCCAGCATACCATCCTCCAGATGCTTGCCTTTCTTCAAACGTGTCCATGAGTCGAGTACCGATGACTTGGTCTCCTCAGCGAAACGGATGGCTTCGTCTTTGTCAGAGAAAGCAGCGACACCCCCACCCATCGGACTTTGTATATCCACACCGAGCACGAGAGTAGCCGTTTTCAAATCAATAAGATTCTCGGGATGCTGGTAATCACCGACATAAATTTTCAGTACCTCCTTATCAGCAATGTTGTTTTTTGCCAGATAATTAAAGAGACAGGAAAGATCGTCGAACTTAAGGCATTTCCCTTTGTCAGTAATATACTCACAGGCAAAATGCCCATCCATGAGGGTCATCTGACAGGCTACACAGTCATCTTTTCCAAGTTGTACGGGCAGGGGACTGTCGTCTATACTGCAAGCGGTGAAGAAGGCTGTGGAAAGGAGCGCCAGCAGGATTACTGGCACTACCTTGATATTATTCAGCGTTTTTTTCATTTCTTGGCTTTTTTGAAAATCTTTTCATAAAAGCCAAACTCATAGAAGATAGCCAAGGCAACCAGAATACCGGCAATGACTAATATCCATCCACCAATACCGGGCCATGAGAAAACCTCGAAGTTTGCTAACTGTTTGAAACCGATCAGTGGAGGTTGGAAATCACCGCCGGGAATTTTGATCGGTGCATCGGGTGAGAGGTTGTGGCCATAGTTGTACTCCCAACGGAAGAAGTCGATAAATCCGAGGACGGCAAAGAGACACAACAGTATGAAACTGCAGATGGTGAGTTTCTTACTCTTTAAGAAACCGGTGATAATGAAGATCACACCAAGTACGATGAGTATCCACGGTAAGACTGCGAACTCCCAGAAATCTTCTGCATGCAACTGTGCCATACCCACATAGTGGTTAAGGTCGTTCACAGAGTCGAGGTTTCCAGAGAGTCCGGCAAAACCTCCGATAATGAGTTTCAAACCTTCCGGATACTGTGGGGCATCCAGATCAATAACCCATAGTGGAACGAATGCTGCGATGATCGTAAGAACACCGGCAAGAATCATCAGGATTACTCCTGTCTTTGTCAACTTATTCATTTTCTAATATTTTTCTAATTGGGTTATTTAAGTTCTTTTACTTCCTTGTCGTCGATAGAGAACTTCAACGGCGTTGCACTGCCTGCTGGTGATACACGGAAGTAACCTTGCATCTCCTGGTGGAGCGCTGAACAGAAGTCAGTACAATAGAATGGAATAATGCCAACACGATTAGGAATCCACTTCAGCGTGTTTGTCTCACCCGGCATGACGAGCACTTCGGCATTGTTATTACCCTTTACGGCGAATCCGTGTGGGATATCCCACTCCTGCTCAAGGTTGGTGATGTGCAAATAGACCTCATCGCCCATCTTGATACCCTCGATGTTGTCAGGAACAAGGCGAGAACGGATAGCACCAATATAAACATCCACACGATTACCCTTACGTTCAACACGTGCTTCCTTCATACTACTGATCTTATAGGGGTTGGTGTTGTCTGCAAGGGCAGTGAACTTCTCCACGTTCGGCTGAAGTAGCTTTGCTTCGCAGGCCACAGCATAGTGAGGTTCTCCTATGGTCGGGAACTCAAGGATCAATTTCATCTTATCGCCACTGATGTCATACAACTGGGCAGCCTGACAAAGCTCGGGACCAGTAGGAAGGAAACGGTCCTTGGTAATCTTGTTGTAAGCGATGGCATACTTTCCGTATGGTTTCTTGGTGTCACCACCCATCACTGACAAGTGACCGATAGAATAATAAGTAGGAATACGGTCGAGAATCTCAAGAGATTTCACATTCCACTTCACAATCTCTGAGCTTACGAAGAAGCTGGTGTAGGCATTACCCTTCTCATCGAACTCTGTATGCAAAGAGCCAATACCCGGAGCCTGTACCTCACCATGGAGAGCTGCCTCGTATTTGATTATGTTGATACCGTCCACCTGACCATCAAAAGCCTTATCTTCAATAGCTTTCTGGATCTTGCTGAAACTGAATACCGGCACGTTCGTAGCCAACTTGCCATTACCAACGATATACTCACCGGTCGGGTCTACGTCACAACCGTGAGGAGACTTGGGACAGGGGATGAGATAGAGGAAGTCGTTCACCTCTCTGGTTTCGATCACTTTTACCTTATCAAGGATCTCACTCTTGGCAATACCAGACTTTGGATCCAGTTTGTTATGAGCGTACTTGGCATTCTGTACCTTGCAGTCGCCTTTGGCAGCATGCTCTGCAGCCTTCTTCCAGTTAATAGCGAGTATATAATCCTTGTCGTTCTTGGCAGAGTTAATCTCAAGCAGTGTGTGTGCCTTCTCCGAGTTGTAGCAGGTAAAGAAACTCCAGTCTGAGGAGGCGTTTTTACCACTGTGGCTGAGGTCATAGTTGAACGGGGGCAATGCTAGCTGGAAGTCAAGACTCATCGTACCATCTTTCTCAACCTTTACATAACTGATATGACCACGGAACTTATCCTTATATTCATCGATTGAGATATCACCATTCTCATAGTCGGCAGGAACACTGAAACGAGTGCCGGCAACAAGATACTCAGTATTGCATGTCACGAAAGGTGACGCATGGTTGCCTGCGGAGTTCGGCAACTCGATGATTTCCTCTGTGCGGAATGACTTTAGGTCGATTCGAGCTATACGCGGTGTGTTGTTAGCATTGATAAATGCCCATTTACCATCGTACATGGCATCCGTAAGAGAGAGTTGCATGTGGTGAGAGTCATCCCAAGGCACAAATCCGAAAGAGGTCTCAAGCATGGCCTTGGTTTCCTCGTTATAACCATAGCCATTCTCCCCATTTTGGGAAAATACGGGAATGACTTTTAGCAGACGGCCGGAAGGAATACCATAGACAGTTACCTGACCACTGAATCCACCAGACACGAAGTCATAAAACTCATCGTACTCACCCGGAGCGACATAAACTTTCTGAGCGGCATTCTCATCAACCGACGGCCCTTTCTTCTCAGGGCGACATGACTGCAATCCACTGCCAATCAATAGGGCTGTAGCAATAGTCATAACAAATTTTTTTTTCATAAATTGATAATTTAAAAGATAAATATAGAATGTTATTAACCAAATACTTAATTTTACAGTAAAGACAGTTCTTTATATCTCTCTAAGGCTTCTCATGTCAAGCACGGTAATCTTTTTGCGCTCTACCTTGATGATTCCTTGTTTCTGCAACTGATCAAGACATCTTACAAGGGAATATCTCTGTACACCGATCAAATCAGCGATATCTTGTCGAGTACCTATTATATTTATATTGTTGTCGTCCGATTCTTTAGCTTGCATTCTAAGATACTCCACTACTTTTTCTTTCGTAGTTTTCATTTCCAGTTGACGGATCTTTTGTGTAAGGTTCACTACCATATTTGATAGGATACTGATAAAGTTATGCCGGATGGTAGAATTGATGTCTATTAGATGCATCAAATCCTCGGGATTGATCCTGATAAGGATCGACGGACCGTTTGCTTTTACCGTAACAGGAATACTATGAGAATTGAAGATGAATGCAGGGGCAATGAGTATACCGGGGGCAAAGCGATGTATCATAAAGGATTTTCCGCTGGCACCTACCATAAAGGATGTAATCTCTCCCTGTAAGACGATATCTGCAAAATAATGGTCACTTCCTTCCAAGATATAAATCTCATTCTTTTTCAACTGAAGAAGACGGTACTTGACATGGAAAAATATCTCTTCGATTTCGAGGTGTGTAAGTCCTTTAAATAGCGGACTCTTGGAAAGAATATCATATATATTTTTCTTTTCCATAGGGACAGATTGAATGTTACTTATTTCGTACTTCATAATTTCAAATGCAAATATATAACAGATCGTATTATTAATAATATAACAAGTGTACTATTGAAAAGTTAAAATAAAACAATCTTTTTAAAGGAATTGTTGTGTATCGAGTTTGATTTTGATTAAGGAACACATAGTACCAATACTATTGGATTTAGTACTCTTTTCCAGTAGTTTTAATACGCTTTTCCAGCATTTGTAGTAAACTTTGTCGATGGAAATGGTGGTATATGTTGATTTTTCCTAATTTGCTTTCTATCTTTGCATTGTCGAAACAAAGAAATAATTATAAACCACTACTAAATTACTAATAAAGAAAGACTGGATTATAATTTTATTTAGATTAATTTGAATGATAAAATAGCCTACATTGAATGATAAGATAGTCTAAATGAAAGGATATAATAATCTGAATGAAAGAATCGGATAGCCTAAATATAAGAATCTAAAAGCCTGAATAAAAGAACCTAGAAGCCTGAATATAAGAACCTAAGAGCTTGGATATAAGAACCTAAAAGCCTGAATTAACAAGTAATTAACCAAATCAGAAAACAAAAGAAATTCGGGAATAGCACAAAAAAGCCCCTCCTTGCGAGGAGGGGCTTAGGGAAAAACACGATGGTTATTTTTTGTTGGCATTTGCCCATGGCTGGCGCTCTCCCTTGATGGGAGTTCCCATGCCAGAATTTTCCTTGTCGGCTTCGTCGAGTTTAAAAATCATAAACTGCGGTGTCTTTTTCGTGCAAGGAGTCCATTCACCGTCTTCCTTGCCGTTTGGATTGCTGTATTTGGCGAAATTGGTCCAAGCCGTAATCATCTTTTCCGACAAATCCCAGTCGCCCTGTACCCATGGACGCCAGCAGTGTTTCAATGATTTGAAAACAAACCAGAGATCGGAAGAATGGAAAGCACCTTGTAACACATTTTCCCTTCCGTCGGTAGGCAACGGACGGGCAAACTGATAAGCCCAAGCCTTATTGCCAATGCTGTCGCGATTGAAACAGAAAGCAGCAATGCCTTCGCTCATATCGCCCATATCATCGCGGGTAAAGCCTATCATATAAGGAACATCTGCAAGATGATTGTTCCTGGCAGCCTCATCAAAGCTTTCCTTGCTGACGTATCCGTCCACTAACGGGAACATCGGCATCCAAACTTCCTGTTTGGTAACGGCAGCATAGAGACCGCCAACGGTGTGGAGGGTCTCGGTGGAAGCCTTACGCATCTTCTCCAGTGAATTGATGCCAGCCCAATCGAGAATCTTTTTGTTGAGGTTTCCTGCCTCTTCGATAGACATAGGCTTGAAACGTGAAGGTGTGGGTGAATTCGTTCCAACGGTAAGACCACCTGCACTCATAATCACAGCCTTATGGAAGAGACCGCGAGCCAACGGAGACTCACAAAGCGTACGCACACTGCCTCCACCGGCACTCTGTCCGAAGATTGTTACATTGTCAGGGTCACCGCCAAACTGGGCAATGTTCTTCTTAATCCATTTGAGCGATTCTATCTGATCAAGAATACCATAGTTTCCTGAAACATGGTCGGGACTCTCTGCGGTCAGTTCGGGATGTGTGAGAAAGCCGAAGACACCCAAACGATAATTGACAGACACAAGGACAACATCCTTAGCAGCCCACTCCTGACCGTCGAACTCTGGTTCTGAACCCCATCCTTCACGATAGCCGCCACCATGAATCCAAAGAGCCACGGGGAGTTTCTTTTCCACTTGTCCTGGGGCTTTCGTCCATACATTCAGGTAAAGGCAGTCTTCGCTGTAAGGAGATTCCTCGCCGTAGCCCCACTCCGTGGTATAGCCTCCGGGATAGTGAACCGACTGATAGCCAGGATGCCCGAACTTGTCAGCAACTAACACGCCCTCCCAAGGAATGACAGGCTGTGGTGCCTTCCAGCGCAGCTCTTTGATGGGAGGAGCGGCATAGGGAATGCCACGATAGACATAAACACCTTCCAAGTCGGCGGCCACGCCCTGAACTTGTCCGCCCTCAATGGTAAGGACAGGACTTTCCGCTTTCTGTTGGCAACCCACCAGCGCTAAAGCAAGTGCCAACAAACTAATACTGATTTTCTTCATCATGGTTATAACTATTATAGGATTAGTAATAAGAAATATCTATTTATCCAACTGGTTTATCATCTGCTCACGCTCAAAGACTACTCGATGGCATTCTGCTCGTGTCATCTTTTAAAATTCGTATTTATATTATTCGCTCTACTTACACAGTGCGTTCTTCTCAAGGGTCCAGCCCTGACGCTTCAACAAGCCGCAGTCGTTGCCCTCAAACATCTTTGCGGCCCCCGCATTGCCTTTCAACTGCCAGTCGAGCCATGCCAAAGCGGGAACGGTAAACTCACCGCCATGAGGCTGACGATAGGTGCCGCCATGGCCTACGGGATAGTTCACGGCAATAGCCGGCACATGACTGATACGGTGGAAGTCGTCCATACCGTTCTCGTAAGCGATATCTTCCTTACCACCAAGAATATAGATAATTGGGGTATGAATTTCCTTCAGTTTTTCCTTGGGAGGCATGGGCATACCGCCAACGGCCCGACCTGCATTCTCCATCTTGAAAAGGCCGCTGTTGCAAATCATCAACAGAGAAATACGTGGATCGGCACAGTTGAACAGCGCCTGCAGTCCGCCGCACGACATACCTGCCACACAGAGGTGCTTCACATCTATCTTCTGATAATAGGGCGACTGAGGGTTTGCATTCTGCGCATAAACCCAGTCGATGCTCTCAATCTGCTGCTCCGTCTTCGACATGGGACCACGGTAGGGCTGCTCATCCATGGGGATAAAGCCCGTAGCCAATACCAGATAGCCATGAGAGGCTATCTCATTCAGGAATTTGTAGTGCTCCCAAGGAGAGTTTGTACAGGCGCCGTTACCCCATACCAATACGGGCAGCGGATTCGCGGCATTGAATGCCGAAAGGTCTTGCGGCACGAATACGGTGTGCTCTGGCAGGTTTTCCACTTCGGTCATCACGGCCTTATAAGGACCTGTGCCACCTTCTTCGACGATACGAGATTTCAACGGGGTTTGTGCTGTGGCATTCATCGAGCCAATACAATTCAGCACGGCGATGAGTGTGAAAATAATGCTACGGTGTTTCATTCTTGATAATCAATTGGGTTATTAAACAAAATAAATCACGGCTGACTGACAGTCAGTCTGGCGGGCTTCAATTGTCCACAGGAAAGGGTGACCGTGGTAGTGCCACGTTTGTTGCCCCCTCGAAGAACGAGCAGCGCACGCCCGTGCCAAGCAGGATGGGAGTTGTCGTGAATGCTCTCTATGCAACGCAAGTCGGCATTGCCAAAAGCGGCCATCGTCTGCACTCCCTTAACGGTTGCTGTGATGACATCGGACGATTGTGGACACACGTTACCATCGGCATCAACAACCTCTATGCTGATGAACTGATGCTCACGACCAGCCGAAGCGGAAGGTTCAAGGGAGCATTTCAGGGCATAAGGTTCTCCTGCTGTGCGAAGCGTGTCACGCGAAAGAACCGCACCTTCGGCAGACAAGCCTTCAGCGATGAGGGTGCCAGGCTGGTAAGGCAGACGGAACACCGTCTTAAACTGCTCCTGCTCAGTTGTAGGCTGTTCACCTATCACAGCGCCATTCAGGAGCAGGCGCACACGGGGTTGACGACTGTAAACAACAACATCGACAGGTTTCTGCTCCCATCCCTTCCAGTTCCAAGAACGCCAAGTGGGCCAGGTGCTCCACATCGTGGTCTTGATGGGCTCTATATATCCGTCAGGCTCATAAGCTGCAAGGTAAATCTGCTGGTTGTCGTTCCAGAGCATGTCGCGATAATAAGACACAGGCTTACGATACCCCGTGATGTCCACATCGCCACAATAGGCACCGTGCCAGGGCCACTGGTCGTTCTGCCAACTCTCACCCTGCGGCCACGACTGATAGCGCCAGCCACCGATGCCTGACTCTCCGAGGTAGTCGAGCCCCGTCCAAACGATGTCACCTACGACGTAAGGATAGTCGCGCACGGTCTTCCAATTGTTAAAGGCATCCTTAGGATAAGACTCTGTCTGCCAGATGACACGCTCTGGGTCGCGCTCATGGTCGGAAGCATGTTTGAACAACATATAATTATATCCGGCAATGTCGAGCACTTCAGCGTGAGGATCATAGATTTCCCAGTCTCTGTCCCATGCACAGAGGGCCTCGGTTACAGGCCGCCGTTCGGGATCCAGTTGAAGGATGGCATTCTTCAACTGGCGGGCGGTGGTGATTACACGGATGTCCTTGCGCTCTATGACCTCGTTGCCAATGCTCCAGCATACCACAGAAGCATGATGGCGGTCACGGCGCACCATGCTCTGGATGTCGCTGTGACTGTCGCGGTCGAAAGCCTCATGATAGTCATGGTCTTTCTTGCTGGTGCGCCAGCCATCGAAAGCCTCATCGATGACCAGCATACCCAGTTCATCACAGGCATCCAGGAAACTCTCAGACGGGGGATTGTGAGACGTGCGCAACAGATTGAAGCCTGCCTGCTTCATCAGCATTACTTTTCGCCACTCAGTGTCGCGGGTGGCGACGGCACCCAGCAACCCGTTGTCATGATGCACGCAGGCACCATTGGCCAGTATCTTCTCCCCATTGAGCCGCAGTCCGTTCTGTGCATCCCATGCAATGGAGCGGAAACCAACGCGACGTTCCACGCCATCAGCCTGCTGTCCTCCAACAACGAGACTGAGTGCCGCGTCGTAGAGTTGGGGATGGGTCGGACTCCACAGCACAGCCTCAGGTATGTTCAGCGTCAGGGTAACCTCCTTTTGTTCACCCGACTTCAGGCTGATGTCCTCCTTCGCGACATGGTTTCCCAGCTGTAGCCGTAATTGTGCCTGACGGTCTTCAGCACCATCATTATAAACTGTGGTCGCTACCGTCAGCACGCGGTTGGCATTGGTGCTAAAACTGGTGGTCCAACTGTCGAGATGAAGTTCTGGTGAGGTCTTTAACCACACGTAACGATAAATGCCCGAACCAGAATACCACCGGCAATTCCTATGTGCCGAATTGTCCACCCGCACCGCCACAATGTTGGCCTGCCTGGGAAGCAGATAGGGAGTAATATCTATGTTGAAAGAGGTGTATCCATAATGATGGCTGCCGGCTTCCTTTCCATTGACATAGACGGTGGCTTTCTGATAGACGCCCTCGAAATAGAGTGAATACCGACTGGCGTTCTTACAAGCCATTTTCTGCAGCATTTTCGGAGTAATGGTCGTCCTGTACCAGCCAATGCCGCCTTCATACCATCCACCGTCGTTTCCCGGCTGTGCTTTTTCTGAGGGCAGTTGCAAGATACTCCAGTCGTGTGGCAAGAGTACACGCTCCCAACGACTGTCGTCATACCCAACGTTCATCGCCAATGAATCGTCGCCCAACAAAAAACGCCACCCATCACACATTTTCACCAGGTTCTCACCTTTCACGGCCATGGACATCAACAAGAATCCAATGACCATCCATTGCTTTGCTTTCATTCTTCTTTGCCTCTTTATTTCTAATAAACAAGGATCATATCTATTATGAATATTCTTCAATCTCACTTAACCATCCAAATCATCAGCGAGAGGGCGCCTTCGACAGGCTTACCAGGTTTGCAGATGAAGGTAGCATTATTGAGGAAATTATATTTAGAGTCTTTCGGTGCCTCGAAGCGTGGAGAAGTAACGAAATAGAAACCGCCTTCCTGCATGGTGATAAGACCGCAATTGCGCACATGGATATTCACGCCATCATCGGTACGAATGCAATAGATGGCCTCCACCTCTGTGCGATGGGTAGCCTCATCAGAAAGTTGGTAGTCGGCACCACCGCTGAGGATTTCTCCCTTCAACTTCGGTCCTTCAAAAGTTCCGCCCGTAATGGGAATGACGGTACGTTGTCCCTTGGGTGTCTTTCCTACGGAGAAGGGCTGGTCGATTTTCACGCGGAGTTCCATCACGAATTCAAAAACAGGATCCTGTGCCTTCACCGTCATTCCGATGGAAAGCGCAAATAATATCAAGAATACTTTTGCTGTTTTCATAAATGTCGTATCTTAATTATTAGGTGGTTTTTAATTTAATTTATTCTCTGGACGAACAAGACGCACTTCGTAGATTTCGCCTATCTGGCGACCTTTGGCGGCAACAAACTTGACACGCACCTGCTGTTTTCCCTGAAGTACTGAAGCAGGCAGTTCGTAGGTTTCATACTTAAACTCGGAGATACGGTACTTGCCCGTATTGTTCACCGAACGCACCAGAACATCATCTACAAAGATATCGAACTCATGCGTCTTCCATTCGCCTACGCCCCAGTATTTCAGACGCAGACTCAAGTCGTTGCGGCCATCAGTCTGCATGAGGTAACTAAAGGAGTGACCGTCACGGGCATCACGGAAGAATACATTGTTGGAGTTGCCTGTATAACTTCCGTCGGTCTCCATCTTGTGGTCAGTCTCGGGCTGTTGTTCACCGGGTTGCACCTTATCAATGGTACGTGCCTCAAGTGCCTGCCGTTCCTTTTCTTCCTGAGCAAGACGGTCGAGGTATTGCTGATAACTATCTTCCGTCAACGCAAGCCAATACATCATATAACGGCTGTCGTGAATCTCGAAGAAAGGCTGCAGTTCTCCAGAGATGCCGTTTACCATCTTCGTGGAAAGCGTGAAATGAAGCGGTTTGCCTGCTACGGGTGTCAGTTGTGAGGGAATAGTCTCGATATTGTTGTTGATGAGAATGGGAGCCTGATCGACGGGTAACTTGGCTCCGCTGGCATACTGACCAAAACGACTGTCGTCGGCGATGAGGTGTGCCATATCCTCTGTGCCTGTCTTCATACCTAGCAGAATGGGACCATACATCAACGCCACATACTGAGGTACGTTGGGCAGGTATTTAAGACTTGCGTGCATAGGAAAATGAATGGTGACCACATCACCACGCTTCCATTTACGGTCGATGGTGACATAGGAAGAAGGACCGCTGATGACGCTTACAGGTTTGCCGTTTACCTCAACCTTAAACTCTCCGGGACGAACCCATCCAGGATAACGAAGATGAAGGCTGAAACTGCCTTTGCCTTTGGTAATGGTAATGCGGCTTTCCTCACCATAAGGGAAGGCTGTCTCCTGACGAAGTACAACGCCACGCTCTTTCCAATTCAGTTCGGAAGCCACGAAAAGGTTCACAAAGAGAGCATCACCCACATGGGTGTAGATGAACTGCCCGTACTTGCCATGGTTTTCCATACCGGTACCTACACAGCACCACATGGCTTCGTTGGGAGCCGAGTAATTACGGTAATGACGCGGACGTTCAGGCGTGAAATAGACATAGCCACCGTGTTCAGGATGCTGCGACGAGAGGATATGGTTCATCATGGCCTGCTCATAAAAGTCAGCATAGCGTGCCTCAGGATTACGACGGTGGAGATTCTCTGTCAGTTTCAGCATATTGTTGGTATTGCAGGTCTCCGGACCATCGATATCGTTGATAAAATCCATGCAGGCATCTTTGGCGGGGAAATGCTCCCGACGGCTGTTGCCGCCGAAAGCCAGTGTGCGCTCTCCCGTGACAATATCCCAAAAATATGATGCTGCCGTATGATATACCTCATCACCGCTGATTTCTGCAATGCGCTCAAAGCCTACCACTTTCGGTATCTGAGTATTGGCATGCAGATTGTCAAGGCAATCCTGCCGTTGAGACAAAGGCGTGAGCAACCGCTTATGAGAGAAACGGCGGGCGCATTCAAGATATTTCCTGTCACCTGTCATAGCATATGCATCGGCAATGACTTCGTTCATACCGCCATGTTCGTTGCCAAGCATTTGTTCCATCTGCTGATCGGAAAGTTTCGAAGTGATATTGACGGCCCAGTCGCAGAACTCCAGGAAGAGTCTCTTCGCCTTTTCATTGCCGCAATATACCCATGCGTCGCGCAGTCCGGCATACATCTTGTGCAAATTGTAAAAAGGTGCCCACGAGCCGTTATAAACGCGGAAATCGCCATCCTTGAAACTACTCCAGATCTTAGCACTGTTGGGCATACCGCCCATATAGCCGACACCCCATTCGGGATGGTTTTTCTTATTCGCCTCGGCACACTCCGTAATCTCACTGATTATATACTCCATGCGGCGGCGACATTCCTCATCACCCGTGGCGGCATTGATCGCCATCGCGGTGAGATAGTGACCACCCACGTGTCCGTCCAAGCCATCCCAGTTTGGATAGGCCTTGGCCTTGGGTTCCAAACCAGCCTCCTTGCGATAGGGTGCCAACAGGCGGTCGCAGTCATACTTCAGAAGGGTTTTGATATTCAGGTCACGGGCATGCTTCAACGGTCCTTCGAGCAGAGTTACGTCACCCAATGGGAACTCGTTAGCATAAAGACCATTCTGGGCTGTAGCCGTCATGGCCACAGCCCCGAACAATAGGGAAAGAAAGATGCTTTTCATTTTTATTTCTTAAGTTTTGCTTTTCCATTCACGATATAAAGACCAGGAGACAGACTGTTCCAGTTGCTCTTTTCCCCCACTTTGATACCCTGAAGGTTGAAAACAGAATCTCCAAACCGTGAACGTTCATTGGTCAATGGTGTATTCTCAACAATCTGAATACCGGTAGTGGGGGTGAGGGTACAGAAAGTGAAGTAGGTAGGCTCATCAAACATGGCAGGATGTGTAGCATCCTTGAGATATTTGCCAGTGCCTACATTCTTCAATGTCCAGCCCTTGCCTTCCACATACTGGATATCCCATACTGCACCGTCAGGAATGTCGTAACCTCTCTGACCATTCAGACCTTGGATAAAGCAGCTGCTACCTGTAAGGGCCTGTGAGTTGAGATAAGCAGTACCTCCATCCACCTGGTATTCCTCACCATCAGTGGTAATGAGACGCAAACTACGGCCACCATTGATTCTGCCAACCTTGAAGAGGCAACCCTCGTTGATGTTTATCAACGCCGTTTTATAGTCATCGTAGCCTAATTTCTGACCGGATTCACAATAGAAAGCCTTACCTTCAGCCTCGTTGACGATAGCAAAGTTTTTCTGAGTCAAGGCAGACAATCCACCTGTGAGGCGTTCGCCGATAGTCCAGTATTTGAAGTAATCCTCAGGATGGTTCATCACATCCAAAACCTTTTCGGCATAGCGCTTGCCGAAGGTGCGATAACCCGCAGCCGAAAAATGCCAAGGGTCTGTGCCATTGCCGGGAATGCCTTCGGCTGATACAACATGACCCGTAGGGATGACCTCGGGTATCTTAGCGACAACATGATTGTGCCAAGAGCAGCCACCGCCCATGTTTTCGTACTCGGTCTCACCCACAAAGATGGGCACATCGGCAGCCTTTAAGCCAAGATCGGAGAGCATGTCCTTATAGATTTTCTTCACCATACCAGGCCACTTTTCATCTCCATTGTTCGTCTCTCCCTGGTGCAATAGGATACCCTTGATGACACCTACCTCCTGAGCTTTCTTTGCCATCTCGATAATACGGCCGTAAGGGTTCCCGCCATAGTGACGCTTGGCCAGCACAGCCCACCATGTATCGGGTTCTGCCTTTAGCTTGTCTTGGTATAAATCTTTGTCGAACATCTCGATAGGACTACCTCCCATGGCCACGGCAATAACACCGATTTTCTTGTCGGGGAGTTCCTTTACCATGGTACGACCGAAATAGTCAGTAGGGCCTAATTTTCCAACAGGACTGACAATGGGGCACTCGGCTGTGTACCAGTTGCCAAGTGTACGTTTAGGGTTGGTAAAATTACAAGTGGCCAGCATCTGGAATCGCGGATCAACATTGCCTACATCCTGGGCTTCCCACTGGGCATTGCCCTCCATATTCGACTGGCCGAAACAAATATAAATATAGAAATTGGGATCTACTTCAGCACGTGCGCCTTGCAGGGCAGTTGCCAATATTGCGATTGATAATAGTATTCTTCTCATCTTTATGTTATCGTTAGGGTTAACGTTATCGTCAGGGTTATTTATTGCGAGCCGCATCAAAGAATTTCACCATACGGGCGAGATTCTCCTCGGTGTACATATTGAAGCCATGACCGCCTCCGTCAACGGGATAGAACTCCGACTTGACACCTGCATCCTGAAGGGCCACAGAGAACTGCTCACCCTGACAGAAGGGAACGACATTATCCTCCGTGCCATGGAAAACGATGATGGGAGGATCGTTCTTGTCCAAATAGGTGGCAACACTCAGAGAGCGGTATTTGTCAGGCGCATCCTCTTTTGTTACGCCTCCCAACAACACCTGTTCTGGGGAAGGATTCATCATCATGGCCTTTCCGCAGTCCATATGAAGCAGATCCACGGGACCCGACCAGTCGGCAGCCACATTGACACGGCTGCTATAATCGGTATAGGCTCCCACCGAACCTTCCAGATCGATTTGTTCCGTGCCTACAGAGGTTTGTTTTGTGCCGGAAGTGGCAGCTGCCAATGATGAAAGGTGACCACCGGAAGAGAAACCTGAGGTAGCTACAAAGGTGGTATCGAGCTGATATTTGTCGGCATTGGCACGCAGATAGCGGATAACGGCCTTGATATCATGAATCTGGGCAGGATATTTAGCATCCTGACTGGAACGGTGGTTAGGTGTCACCACGGCATAGCCTGCTTTCAACAAGGCAGCACAGATGGTGCCGAGGTCGGCCATTCCCTTGCTGCTGTTGCTGAACCATGCACTTCCATAGATATGTACGACGACGGGATATTTTTCGTTCCCTCGTTCCCCCGTTCCTTCGTTCTCACGTTTTTCCGGCAGATAAATGTCGAGTGTATGATAAGCCTTGTCATCACCGGCATAGTTGATATCACTGAACTTCTGAGAATAGTGCATTTGCTCGGCAGAGAGTTGCTGTCCACCGAAACCGAAGCCACCCTGTGGCTGAGCCCATGCTGTCGTAGCAGCAAAGAGGGCAAGAATAATACTTATACGTTTCATGATTTATTAGTTTTTGATATTATTTCTTGTGATAAGTGAACTGGTTGACATCTACATAACCACCCGACCGCTTTGTGGCATAATTGAAAATGCCGAACTTGGTGCCCATGAAGAAACGCTGCCAATCGAAGCGCAAGGGGTAGTTGGCGGTGCCGATCTGAATCCACTCGGAACCATCGAGGCTGTAATAGAAGTTGGCATTGTCGCGACCTCCTGGGAAACGGCCTTCTCTCGGGCGGAAATCGCCATCGATGCGCAACCAAATCTTTGTCTGGTGGAGCGGAATCTGCTCAATAGTCTTCTCCTCACTTGAAGTCACCTCCTTGTCGCGGTCGGTGAGTTTCACGGAGAGTTCATTCATTTGCAGCACAAGCTTACTACCTTGTTTCTTGATACAGAGGACACCCGTGTCGCTGTTGAAAGCTGCCAATCCGGCACAGTCGCCATCCTTCATGTGCGAGAGGTCCATTTCTATGGCTCCGCTGCATTGCGGGCCTTCCATACGTTGAGTCAATGTGTTCGGGGCGAGATAGAGGGTGTTGACCACCCTGTTCGTCTTCAGGCGCAAGTACCCCGGCCGCTCCTTCAAAGACCATGATTTGTCAATGGGGTTATGGTTCCATTGCCAATGAAGTCCGAGTTTGTCGGATGAGAAGTCATCGCTCTTGACAATAGATGCCGCGGGCTGTCCGCTTTTCAGCGGTCTCACCGTTTCGGGCACCTTACCGTTCTCATCGCCCAGCATCGGCCATCCGTCAATCCAACGGCAGGGCATCAACGTAAGCACACGACCCACGCCGCCACGATCTTGGAAGATAATGCCGTACCAGTCGCCGTCTTCCGTATCCACGATGGTACCTTGAGCCTCATAGGAGAAGCCACCGAATTCACTTTCCAGAATCACCTGCTTCTCGTAGGGACCCAGTATATTGTCAGCACGGTAGCACACCTCGCGGCGATGATGGCCGGGGGCATATGAATGGGAAATCATCAGCAGGTAGTATTTGCCGTTGTGCTTAATCATCCGGCTACCCTCCAGGAGACCTTTCTCCTCTGCCTCACGCTTGAACAACTGCCGGTGGGTGCCCTCGATGACATCCGAAAGATCGGGCTTCAACTCCATCAATTCACCTGTGCCATAAATCACATAGACGCGTCCGTCATCATCAAAGAACAACGAGCAGTCATGGAAATGGCGCATACGCGATACCAGTGTCCAGGGGCCGGAAGCCTGCGGTGCCGTCATAATATAGGTTTCACCGGGATGCTGAGGACCGGGCTGAGGCGCATTCTCATTAGGAGCGAAAAGCGCATAGAACCTTCCGTTATGGTATTTCAGTGAGGTAGCCCACTGGCCCCGGCCATAAGCTGTCCCGTTCTGCATGTCATATTTCGGCGAATCCGTCAGCTTGTCGAAGATATAGCCCACGGTTTCCCAGTTCTTCAGGTCTTTCGAAGCCATGACGGGAGCACCTGGCATCAGGTGCATCGTGGTGGATACCATGTAGAAGGTGTCACCCACGCGAATGACATCGGGATCAGGCACATCAGACCATAGCATGGGATTATGGACATCCTCCTCAAAGACAAAGACAAAGCCGCCACGGGGCTTGCAGGTAACTGACGGCGACAACCGTCCGCCGATAGGAAGGATATCCCAACCCTCTCCCGTCCTCCCCGAGGGGAGGTTTCTGTCTCTCCCCCTCGGGGGAGTCAGAGGGGGGTCTAAAAACGCCCTAGTGAAACGCTCCCCTTTCACAATGTCAGCAAGCTGAAGGGGAATGGTCTTTACGGAGTCGGTGCCGTTGATGCCGGCCACATACCAGGTAGTGCCACTACGGCGAGCCATCACGGCATATTCACCGGGATAGCCCGAGACAAGACGCGTCTCATCCCAAATCGTCGGGAGATTGCTCAGGAATTCCTGCACCTCTTTGGGTTGTGCCAAATAGCTTTCGGGCTTGTCAGCCAGATGCTGAAGACCGCTCTCAAACAACACGGTCAGCGCCAATTCATGGGCATTGGTGGTGATATGGGGATGCTGCGAATCGCTGAACGTACAGGGTGTGTAATCCATCGGCCCAATCACGTTGCGGGTGAAAGGCAGGGTGGCATTATGGCGGGCAGCCTTGTCGGTGAAGGTCGGCACATTATTGTACCATTCAGCACCATAGACGGCCTCCGTGGAGAGCAGGTTCGGCCATGTGCGTTGCCAGCCACGCGGAATCGTCGCGCCATGGAAATTCACCAGCAGATGATGGCGGGCGGCACATTCCAGCAAATCCTGCTGGTAGTCCATATTCAACTGGTTGTCGCCGGAGAAGAAATCAATCTTCACGCCAGCCACACCCATCCGTTCGCACCAGGCAAACTCCTTCTCGCGGTCCTCTTTCTTGTTCAGGCGGTATTTCGGTGTGGGAGCACCATCCACCCAACCCACGGATGAGTTGTACCAGATGAGCGGCTTCACGCCCTGCGATTTTGCATAATTGATAGCATCCTCAATGGTTTTTCCGCCCTGCATCGTGTCCCATTCCGCATCGATGAGCACGTAGGGCAGACGAAGGCTGACGGCCATATCCACATATTGCTTGATGATATTGTAGTCGTTAGAGCCATGGTTATAGGCCCAGTAGATCCATGAAACCGTGCCGGGTTGAATCCAATGGGTATCGGCTATTTTGCTCGGCTCACTGACATCGGTCACCAACGTGGATTCCACCACATCCTTCAGACTTCCGATGATGGCCACTCGCCAGGGAGTGAAGAGTGAAGAGTGAAGAGTGAAGAATTTGCTTCCGCCATCGCTCTCAGCCGGAGTCACGCGGTAGTTCTCCCCTTCATTATAAAGACAGGCAGCACTCTGTCCGCGCCCGATATTCGCCTCCGTGAGCAGCACAAACGTGCCGTCAACAGGTTCGAGCAAGGCAGGGAAACCCCAGCGATTGTTATAGCCTTCTGCCGACTTTGAAACACCGCTGAATGAAGGGACGGGCTGCACCTTATAAGTGGTCGAAAGCGGGAAAAAGCCTTCGTAGGCATCCGTCCATTGCTGCATCCACCGCTTCGTACCCTCGGGAATCTTGTAGATGGTATTTTCCTCTATTCTTCCTTCTCTCTTCTCATAACGGAAAGCCACGCCGTCGTTGAATACGCGGAAGACGATATTCATTCCTCCCTTCCCTATCTCATAACGATACTCATTGGCTTCGTTCTCGCAATGCAGACGCTTGCCTGCCAGCATATCATAACTGACAAGAAGGCGCTTGGGACCTTCCATCCTGTTCCCTCCCTTGAGAGGGGCAGTTGACATGCTCAACACCAATTTCCCACCATGGAAAACTTCGAAACCGGAATTCACTTGTTTAACTTCTATACGCTTGTCAGGTGAAGTCATGGTCTTCTCTTGAGCCCCAACACCTGTACTGAGAGCAAGAAATAGTAGTACGACAAAAATGTTCTTTATCATCTTTTAGGTTTTTAATCTTTGGCTAAGATATTGCAAAGATAAGCATTTCTCCCGTTTCCGCGCGTATAAATAAGTAAAGAAATCCCCTACTTCCGCCAAAATGAGACATTGGCAACGGCTCCAACTTGAAATCGGTGGCAGAGAACCAATGGAACCTGTTGGCATCGGATTCAGACAGTTCGGAGTCGGCATAGACGCCATAGCGCACCAGACTGTCCGGACCTACCTCGACGTCCTTCAGGATGGTTTGGGTCCAACCAAACCCGTTACCGTTGTTAGCCTCTGAGATACGCTTCATCAAGTGACCTTTTTCCGTTGTGTTGATTTCCGCATCGGAAACTCTGGCCACATAGTCGACGGCCATCTGCCAGATGTTGCCGCCCTCGTTGCCCAGCGGCGTGATGGAGATGGAGTCACGGCCCATAGCTGTCTCGGCATAGATGAAGGCACCCCAGTTGTCGGCCCTTGCATTACACGTCAGCCGATAATGGCCGGGAGCCTTCTTTTCGGTGCGCTCTGCCTGGAAGAGCAGATTACCACTGGGGTCGTAGGCATCCAAATAACGCACCCGACGGTCGCCCGTGAAATACTTCCCGCTGTTCGTATAACGGTGGCTGAGGCAGTTATCGGCCTTCAGCAGCTTCCAGTGGTTGTCCTGATAATACTTCCATTCCTCATCGTGGAAATAGAAGCCATCCTGCATGCCGTCCTGCACATGGATATGCGACTGGTATTTCTGCTCGCTGATGGCGATTTCCAGATCGGAAATCTTCTTCATGGCAAAGATGCAACCGCCCACGGCAGCCAGCCATAACAGCAGCCAGAACACGCGCTGCAAGATTCCCATAGAACCTATCCTACCCGTCTTTTTCATCAGGCCATGCACCGCACAATAAATGGGAATAAGACAAGCCACCAAGGCACAGACGCCGAGCGTCCAGAACAGCTCCGGATGCTGCATCAATTCCAGTTCCTCCCGGAAATACTCTCCTATGATTGCCTGCGGAACGATATACAGCCGCAACAGCATAAAGAGTATGGCCACACAGGCCACCGAACAGACAATAATCAGTATCAGCTGGAACATGGCCACCAAGATGCTGAAGAATCCTGCCACGCAGCCCCTGGCATTCCTGTGGTAGTCGGTGCTGGTGGTCGCATCCATCTTCTGCTGGGCCTCATTGGTCACCTCGTTGGCCAAAGTCTGGGGGGTAATCTTCTTCCCCTTCATCCTCAACCGGTCTTCAGGTGTGGCAGCCGATGGCAACAAGATGGCAAGTATTACATAGGCGATGACAGGACCTAAGTTCATAAAACCGATATGGAACAGTTTGAAGAAACCGAAAAGCGGGATGCAGATCAGTACGAAACCGATGCGCCACCAAGTACGGTCACCACCGAAATAATTGGCAAAGCCTGCCAGCACGCCGGCCACCATTCTGTTCTCCATATCGCGATAGAGCCGTTTCGGAGCAGAAGCTTTCTGAGATACCTGTTCACCATCTGAAAGTTCAGCTTCTTCACGGTCAATTTCTTCAGGCGCACCGATCCGCTTGATGATATCCTGCACGTGTTCAATGGAAATGGCCTCCACGCCCTTTGCCTTCTGTTCCGAGAGCAGTTCGGCAATACGGGCCTCGATGTCGTTGAAGATTTCAGCCCCGTCATCCTGTTTGCTGAAATGATGGCGCAGGCTCTCCTCGTAGTTGTTCAGCAACTCATAGGCATCCTCGTCGATGTTGTAGAGTTGTCCGAAAAGGTTAATCGTTATGTTCTTTTTCATACAATGATTCTATTTAATAAGGTCAGTTTTAGACTTCAAGACTCCCACGGTATGGGCAATTTCTGTCCATGCCTGATCGAGTTCGTTAAGAAAAAGATGCCCATCATCCGTCAGGGCATAATACTTGCGGGGAGGTCCCTGCGTGCTCTCCTGCCACTCATAGCGCAGCAACCCGTCGTTTTTCAGCCGGGTCAGCAGCGGGTAGAGTGTTCCTTCCACCACCAGCAGTTCCGCTTCCTTCAGTTGCTGGATGATGTCAGATGCATAGGCAGGCCGCTCCTTGAGCAATAACAGGATGCAATATTCCAGCATCCCCTTGCGCATCTGCGACTTTGCATTATCAATATTCATAGTTGTTAAACCTTTGAAATTAAACACTTTAGCAGTCTCGCGATAACTGCAGAAAGGCAAAACTGTGGCCACCAGTCACCCTTTCACGTCGCAAATATATGCAAAATATTAGTACCTTGCAATACAAAGTACTAAGAAAAATGAAAGTTTTAAAAGAGTTTAACAATTAACTATATCAGATTCTCCATTCGGATGAGTTTCTTCATTACATAGCTGAAGACAGGTTGAAAGGCTTGTGACAGGATCGTATGGGAATGGCGTTGCCGGATAGTGGCGAGGACCTCGGAGGGCGTAGTACCATGAATTTGCAGAAAGTCGGAAGTCATGTGCGAAAAATCATAATAGCCGCTACTCCATGCAATTTCGGTAAGCGTCTGGTTGGGGCGTTTGTTCTGCAAGGCAAGCACGGCGGCATGACACCGCAACAGACGCAAATAGGACTTGGGGTTCAATCCCACATACTCTTGGAAAATGCGGCCGAACTGTTTGGAACTGAGACAGGCCTCGTTGGCCAAATCAGCCGTAGTGAGAATATTCCCGGCAGATACGACTCTCGGCAAGATGAAAAACGCTCTGCAGACGGCGAACATTCAGCCCGTCGCCAGCGTTCTTCAGCAGGCGACGAAAAAAGAAATCATCTAACAACGCATAGCATGCTTTTTCGTCGGTGGTACCCAAAAGACGCTCCTCCAGTTCGCAGAACTCACGGTCGCCCAGATCGTCGGGCTTCAGATGACTGCCCATACAATGCGACATCGGCACAGGGAAAAACATATGGGCACCGAAGGGGGTGAACTCTGCTCCAATAATATCTAATAGACCACTACAGGTGCGCAAATCAATATACTTTATGTCGTGAACGTTCAGGCTGCAGGTGAAGAGGCGTGGGTCGTCGGCAAAACTGATTGGTTGCGCCCTGTAGAACTGTAATGCCACACGCCCATTGGCCATGATACGCTGCGAGCCCTCATCTGTAGCCATGGCCTAGAGGTGCCAGTAGTTATGGATGAAGGGCCGCAAAGCCTCGTGGGTGGGTATGACCTGGAATTTCATGATTCAACGCAAACCTTTTTTGTTCACCATAGTTGGCCGGACATTCTTTTCTTCTCTTTCGGTGGGAACTCGTCGTCAAACTCCTCACATTCCAAGGGTTCAACAAAATAGCCCGACGGGGTGGCATATTCTCCCGTGACGTCATCGAGATAGCCTTCACACAACTCCTTACAAAGAAAGAACGAGGCATCCTCGCCCTCAGGCAGTCCGTGGTAACGGATGCCGAATTCGGAAGCATGACGGAACCCGCTCTTGCCATAGAACTGGATATTGCCCTCAAAGCAGACAGCACCGAAGCCCATTGCCGTAGCACGTTCCAAGGTATGGTCGAGCAAAGCCTTGCCGAGGCCCTGTCGCTGGCAGTCAGGATGAATACCGATGGGACCGAGTGTCATGATGGGAATCACACGCCCGTCATCAGCCTTGATGACAGCCCGCATGCACATACACTGTCCGATAAGTTTTCCTTCTGCCGTCATTACGAAGTTCAGCTCGGGGATAAAGGCGGGGTCTTTTCTCAGGCAATGCATCACGTAATGCTCCAGACAGCCGGGACGATAGACATTCCAGAACGACTCGCGGATGAGGTTCTCCACCTCCCGCTGCTCTTCCACTCTTTCATTTCTGATTTCATATTCTTTCATAAGCCATCACATTTATTTTGACGGCTAAATTACATCAAAAAGTTGCAACCGGCTTGTAAAAAACAGACATTCGTTGCTACATTTCCAGTTCAGCCAGTTCTTTCTCGATATTCTTCATTTCTTCATCGAAACGCTTGCTGGGCAGATAGGTTATCAGCAAGGAAAGCAGGATAAAGCCGCCAATGAGCGAAATGCTCTGCCACGTGTAGGCGCTCTCGATGGCAAGGACCACCGCGATGGTACCAATGCCTACCAGGAAACCTATCTTACGATTAAACAACAGATAGAAACGGCGGTGTTTAGAAGCCAGCCGGATCTGTTCGCTGACGGCACCGTCGAACTTCATCCTCGAGAGTAGCCACAATGAATAGACAGAAAAACTCAAACCTATCAGCAAAGAGATAACCACCACCCACAGACTGGCCACAGAAAAATAGGTCTTGATAACAGGCAATACAGCGATTGCTATGACAATATATATAAGTATGTTGAAAATATTTGTTCGCCATACATAGTCGTAAGAACTGCGGGCTCTCATTTCAATGAGTTCCTTCTCCATCTTACGGTTCATCACTTCGGTGGCGGCCAAACGCTCATCCACCTTGTTCCACTTTATTTTTAATTCTTCGAGTTCCATAATGTTTGATGCTTAATGCTTAATTCTCCTTAGTTTTTCCTTAATGCGGTTGATGCGCACACCCACATTAGAGGCCGACAGGTTGAGTATCTCCGCAATTTCCTCATAACTCTTTTCGTCGAGCCATAATAGTATGATGGCACGTTCCAGTTTGCCCAACTCACCGATAAGCCGATAGAGTTCGCGGAGGTTTTCCTGTTCCTGCTCGTCATCGTCATCGTATAACAGTCGGGAGAAGGGCTCTCCCCCATGGGGAAGACGAAGGGAGCTTGTCTGCGGACGCACGTTGCGATGACGGAGGTTTGAGACGCAGGTGTTCATAGCTATTCGATACACCCACGTGCTCATCTTGCTCTCGCCACGGAAGCGGGGAAATGCCTTCCACAGCTGCAGCACCACCTCCTGATAGAGATCTCCCAGCGGTTCATCGTTGGTGGCATACATAAAGCACACCTTGTTGATGACAGGCCGGAACTGGTCCAGCATATTGAGAAACTGTTGTTCTTGCTCGTCCATAAAAGCAGTCTTTAAGCATTTATCACTTTTTCAAGAACAAATTCCTTTGTCGTCTTGTTCCAAATATAGACTTCCAAAAGAGATACATTACCTTCTTGATGACGATACACCATTTTGTTCACAGGCTGGCTAAACGATTTTGTTTGAGCATTCCACTTATTCAACTCAACCACTGTCAGCCCATCCTCATTGTAAGTGTAGTTCCAGCAGAGGCTTTCCTCCCACTTTGATTCCCGCTCGCTCCATTTCATCAGTTCTTTCTTCACAAGCCGGTTCTTGTAATCGTACTGGTACTTACAGTTTCCCGTCCATGCAAACATCTTTGTGGTCACCGACATGAATAATGCCATCGCCACCATCATCACTGTTCTTTTCATTGTTTTGTCTCCTCTGATTAATTAAACGTTTTGCTCTATTAGTCGCAGAGGAAACAAAAAACTTACATTAAACAGGAAAAATAATTTGCCCGATGATCATTCCATTCCGCCTAAAGCCTGTTTCCCATAGGTTTTCAGCAACTTTTCTTTTACTGCACAAAGATAAAAACTATTTTTGAAACCGGCCTCATAAATAAAGAATTTTCTTAATCCTACATACGTCCAATAGCCTCCTTACCGGCTCCCGTGCCTTTGTACTTACTCTTGGTGGCGTTGATCATCTCCATACAATTAAAAACTTTTGCTATCCGGCGGCTTTCCCGTTCAGAATGTCAATCACGACAAGTGCTTTATGCTCCTTATTATCTCCATCAATTAAAAATCGGTTGCAAAGGTACGTATACCGCTTGCAACCGACTTGTAAAAAATGGACGTTATGCGACTTTCCACATAGCTATTCGGTCACTTCGCTAATCTGGTCGATAATCTCCTGATACTGACGCTGGGTCCTGAAGTGGAGTGAGAATCCACAGATGGCTCCAATGACGCCTCCGATACATCCAGCCCAGAAGAGTCCATTGAAAAAGGCATCTTGATGAAGCAGATAAGACTCATACATAAACCAGCCAAGAAAAACGATAATGAGAGGAATGCCGATTAAGAGCCAGTTGGCATCGAACTTCTTGGCACGGGCCATACGGCGACGGACATCCACAAGATTATTGGTCATCATATTCGAATCGCTCAGGTTCCTGCTATTATAATAGGTGCCTCCTCCGCTAACCAGCATAACGATGCAGGTGAAAATCCAGAATGGAATGGAGAAACCGTTCAGCATGACGAATGCCCAATAACCATAGGGAATCATCAACAAGCAAACTGCCATAATCACGTAATACCTGCGACTGATGTTACCAGCAGTTTTCTTCATCGAATGGCGGATCATGCGGTCGTTCACAATCTCCTGCTTTTCCAGTTTCTTCTTCAGCGTATTCATCTGCTGACGCATATTCTCTAACTCCATATCTGTCTGAGTGTTCTGTAATTCGTTGTTCAACTTCGTTGCACCTTCCTCGCACTCGGCAGAATGAGTAAACTCATTTTGCTCTTGTTTATTTGAAACGTTCATAATGGGTAATTTTTTAATCGTTTGACATTTGTTTTAATTGCTCTCTGATTCTAAACAGGCGAACACTGACGTTCTTCGTGCTGATGCCGACAATCTGTCCGATCTCCTCGTACGATAGGTTCTCGAGCCAGAGCAGGACGATCGCGCGGTCGAAGGGCTGCAATTTCGAGATCCGCTTGTGGAGCATATCCACTTGCTTGGTGTCCTCATCGCGGTCTTCAAAGAGGTTGATGTCCATTGTCAGCCGGACTTCTGCCGAGCGCCGTTTCTTTCTGTCGATAGAGATACAGGTGTTGAGGGCGACGCGATAGATCCACGTTCTGATGTTACTTTGATGCTTGAAGCTTTCGAAGCCTTTCCAAAGATTGACTAGTACCTCCTGGAACAGGTCGTTCACTTCGTCGGCATCCTGTGAGAACATGTAGCACACTGTGTAGATGGTGCTCTTTTGTTCTTTAACGGTTTGCGCAAACTGTTGTTCTAAAACGTTCATTGTCTTACTGTTTTTGAATCCTTTTTGCCCATTAGACGCAAAAGGGTACTAAAAACTACACGAAATCAGAGAAAAATGAAAAAAACATCATTTTTCCTTCTTTGGTATCGGCATTTCGGTAATAAAGTTTAATCGGTTGCAAAGTTGTGCTAACGAGCGCAGAGCCAAACTTGCTTGAGCTATGCCGAGATTCCCGAACTGCGCTCACCTACCAGACGCGAGTCGTCCAACCACTTCTTACCGCCCTTCTTTTTTCGGAATACGATTGGCGAGCGTGATGGCACCTGTGGGACAGACGAGGCGGCAGAGGTGCAGTCGGCTATCCAGCGCGCAGCCAACTTAGCGTTGTCGAAACGGATGGCGCGGATGGCACGCGCGGGGTCGCCATGCTGACAGGCTTTCGTACAGGGTGCATCCTGGCACAGCAGGCAGCGGCTGGCTTCTTCGTAGATATTAACTCCTTTCATATCGGTTTGTGTTATAGGTTATAGTTGCGTAAGTTACAATTAATTACCAGAAACGCGCTTGCGATGGTGAGTCACACCGTTCCCGTCGATATACTGCTCAACGACGATGCCATGATGCTGGCCGACGTCTGACAGGCGGCGGCCAGAAAGGTCGTAATGCCGACGCTGAACGGTGGGGCTGCTCACGGTCTCAACGATGCCGTCGGGCTGTGCCTCCGTAAACTGCCAGGCATCTACGTAGAAGTCTGTGGCATCTGTGACAACGAAATAAAGGTTTTCCTTCCCACCCTTCAGCTTGCCTTCAGGGATGTCAAAAGTCTGCTCTTCCATCTCTGTCGAAGAGAACTCGATGGTGGTCACCTTTGTACGGGGACTGGAACCGTTGCGCAGTTCCATCTTGCCCATGCCCTTGGCACGAAGCGTGAACTTAGAGGCGCCAGTCGTTCCGTAATTGATACCACGGACGTTAATCCACGAGCCAGCCTTCAACTTCACCTGCATGTTAATGGAGGCATCGTTGCCCAGAGTGTTGATTCTTGTATTCTTTTTGATGTTAGTATAGTCCTCATAGCCCACACCACGACAACTGGCCATCGTCTCGGCCTCCTGCCATTCGTAGGGATTTAGTTTCTTTATCTGCTTGACGCCCTCGCTGTTCTGGGTAACGCGGCTTATGGTTGCCGTTGTTTCGTTCACCGTGGTCTGGTTCACGCAGATAGAACGGTAGTCGCCGGCACTTGCATCTACCTCACCCTCTTTTTTCATAGCGTTCAACAGAATATCACCGTGGTTGTGGTACAGATGATAGTACTTGCCCTGAAACTTCTGCAGATGCGAGTGGTTGTTGCCTCCTACGCCTGGACCATAGAAATCTCTATATACCCATGAATCAGGATCAAGAGGGTTGTCGCTAACCATATAGCACATGGTGCCGCCGCCAGGAGCACTTACGCTGATGTTATGCTCACTCTTGTAGGCGTTCCATTGGTTGTTGTCACGATTTGCCCAGTTCGAACAGTAGGTATAGACATATTTGCCGCCGATGACGTTCAACTCGTTGGCTTCAAAGTGGTAGGGTGCGTGTATCTTGACAGCAGAGCCGTCTACCTCGGTCATCGAGGGCTTCAGTTTTATAATGCGGGCAGCTTCGGGCATTATCTCACTGGGACCAAGGCCACCAAAGGAAATCCAGCCCACTCCGTTGTCATCGATGGTCACACCCGGGTCAAAATTGGCATTGGTACCCTGCGGGTTTGCACCTGGAGTGTCGTAATGAATCATCAGTTCCTGGTTCGGCGACTTAAAAGGACCAATAGGCGAATTGGCCTTCAGTACGCCAACGCCGTGACTCGAGTTACAGAAGTATAGGAAGAACTCATCCTCGCCCGTTTCAGGGTTAGTACGCCACGTAACCGAAGGTGCCCACGAGACCCCATAGCCCTTATACCACGGATTGGTCACCCAGCCGCTGCAGATCTTCTTCGTGTCGATGGTGCCGTGGAAGGTCCAGTTCACCATATCGGCGGTGGAAAAGACAACTATCGATTTGATGTTGCCGTAGGTGTTGTCACCCTTCTTTCCATTGGCCATAAACTCCTGATGGTCGTTCGAGCCATACACATACAGGCGTCCATTGTACTCCAGACCCGTTGGGTCGGCGCAGAAGATGTTAGAACTGATGGGGTTGTTGTTGCCCGAACCCTTATAGTCGGTAGCTAGTGTCTGCGCCATCATCGTTATACTGCCAGCCATGACGGCAGCGGTCAGAAAAATTTTTTTGTACTTCATCAATAAGTAATAATAAGTTCTTAGGTTTCGTGGTGCAAAGATAAGAAAAAAAATGCTGAAATAATATATAAAATCATGCTTTTTCCACAAAAAAATTCATCTGTTCGAAAAAAGTTCTTATTTTTGCGGACGACTTTGTTATTAACCGTTTAATTACTATTTTATGAATGCGTTTGTTTCGATTCTGGCGATTGCTGCCGCCATTCTGATGATAGCGGGATGGTGGAAGATGCGGACTGACCAGAAAAAGGGAAAGAAGAGCAAAGGGAGTTATCTGTTGATTGCCCCCGCCACTGTGTTAATGGTCCTCTATATCATTTTGGCAATCGCCCATAGGAATCAGCCTATTGTTCAGGAAACTCCTGACGAGCGTTCCTGCATCATTACCGGAGACCTCACCGGAATAGATTTCCGGAATCCGGTGATAGAGGTATTAGATTACTGGCATCGTGACAGTGTGCTGGCCAGAGCGAATGTCGAAAACGGGAAATTCACCGTAGTGGTGAAAGACGCGACCGCACCGACGCATGTTTATTTATATTGCTCGAACAGCGAACATAACGTGCAGGTGAGGGACTTCCTGCTCGAACCGGGTGAAATCCATTTGACCGGTGATGTCAATAAGGATGAGGACATGGGACGCCCCGTGAGCGGACTGCCCCTCAACGACCGTTGGGTGAAACTGAAAACCAATTTATCCAATGCTGCCGACTCTGCTGCCAAGATGAATGTTTTCGAAACATTTCTGCAGGACAAACCTGAGGAAGCGTTGATTCTGATGGCATTGGAAGAACATATCAACGAGATAGCCCCCGACCGCGCCATGGAAGTCTTTGACAACATTCAGGGTCCCTTGCGCAACGCTGAATACGCACAGCTTTCTTTCAGGGAGTATATTCAGGAAATGATAAGACGTAACAGCATTTTAGCGAAGGGGGCGAAATTCACCGACGTGGCAGGTCAGACGCCGGAAGGCGACCTCGTGCATCTTTCTGATTTTGTAGGCAAGGGAACTCCCGTACTGGTGGACTATTGGGGAAGCTGGTGCGCCCCTTGTATCGAAGGACTGCCTGAACTGGCTGCCGCGGCAAAAAAGTATGCAGGAAGACTGAAAGTCGTAGGTGTCAACGTAAGAGAAGGGCTGCGCGGAAAGAAACTGCAGGACTTCCTTCAAAAGCACGGCGTCGGCTGGGACATCATCGTTGACGTGAACGGACTGACCTCCGATTATGTCAGGGCCGTCCCCCAGGCTGTACTGCTAGACGGCGATGGGCACATCATCGTGCATGCCCACCCCCAAGAAATTCTCCCGAAGCTGGATGAATACCTGTCTTCACGTTGAAGGCATCTGTCAATTGTTGATTTTCAGGCAGAGCATCGTCAGGTCATCGCTTTGTTCTGTCCCGCTGGCATGAAGGCTGACCTCTGACTTCATCAGTTCGATGGTGTCCTGACAGGAAGTAAAGGCGTGTTGTGCCAGCAGATCAATGATATGCTGATAGCCGAACTGTTCGCCCTGAGCATTCTTGGCCTCATTCAGTCCGTCGGTATAAAGGAAGAAAGGCTTGCCGGTGATGCAGCCATAAGTCTCGTTCTGATAATTATAACTTGGAACAATTCCCAGGGGAATATTGGTCTTCATCTCAATGTGACGCGGTTTGCCTTCAGCGATAATGACTGGGGGATTATGACCGCAATTGCAGAAGTCCAACAGTCCCGTCTTCAAATCCACCTTGCCGATGAAGAGCGTGACAAACATGCCGCTGTCATTGTTCTCAGTAAGCGTCTCATTCATCTGCATAGCGATATCCACTGGTGCCAGTTGCTGCCTCGATGCCACACGGAACAGATTGATGGCGGTGGTCATAAGGAGCGAAGCCGGAACACCCTTGCCGCTGACATCGCCGAGACAGAAATACAGATGACCGCCGTGGATGGCATAGTCGTAGAGATCGCCTCCCACCTCTTTTGCCGGTGTGACAGATGCATAGATTTCCACTTCAGGATGATCAGGAAATGCGGGGAAAACACTTGGCACCATACCCAGCTGAATCTCGTGAGCCACGCGCAGTTCACTCTCCATCCGCTCACTCTTGGCTTTCAGGCGCTCCATTCGTCTGACGGCAAAGAAACGGTACAAAAGGAAACCTATCAGCGCCAAGGCTGTGAGAAGGATGAAAACAACAGCAAAACGGGTACGCTGCAGGGTGTTCTGCATCTGAAGCTCATCCAAGCGAAAAAGGGCATTGAGCTCGTCGAGTTGTTTGGTCATGTTGTGACTGAAGGCTGAGTCCTTGTCAGCTATAATCCGCTTATAAATATCCGCACCTTCCTTGCCTCTTCCCAGCATCACCAGTGCATCGGCACGCTGCATTTCTGCACCTTTCTCGCCGCCCATCAATTGGTTCATGCTGTCGAGACACGCCAGCGCCTCCTTTGCCTGCTGACGAGCCAGGTGGTAGCTACTGCGCGATGCCCACAGATTATACATAGCTAAGACGGTCAGTCCGTGATCCTGCACCTTCGAGGCATAGCCGGCACTCCGCTGAAGACATTTCTCAGCTTCGGCATAACGGCCAAGGGCAGTAAGTGCCTCAGCCAAAACAGACTGGCAGTTAGCTAGCCTGCATTGAAAGAAGTCACCGTCACCCACAACCCCTGAACGCAGCCATGCTTCCCATTCCCGGCAATGCTTAATCTGCTCTTCATTCTGATTCAGTTGCTGCAAGGCACTGGCCTGCATGATATAAGCATTGTCCATCACGGTGGAATACAACTCATTTTTCTTCTTCGTATTCGCAGCCAATGCTTTCTGATATTGCGTAGAGGCCTCCTTGTAACGACCCGTGGCACTATAGATGTCGGCCATTCCCACGTAGGCCAGTGCCAGTCCTCCTTCGTGTCGGTGCTGACGGGCATGCTCCATCATGGTTTTCGCTTCACGCGTGGCCATCTGCACTTTATCCTGATGTATCAAGGTGAGAACCTTGATGCCCTGTATAAAATAATAGACACTCCACTCGCCTTTCTCTTCCAGCCATTTAAGATGGTCGTCCACTTCGGCCATATACTGGTCGTTCATGAAGTTATTATAATAGATCACCATCAGGTTTCCTCGACAGACAGCCGACAGATGGACGCTGTCTTTCTGGTCGTAATATCTGATAACCTTTTTAATGCTGTCAATGCTATGCTGAAGGTCTTGCTGACCATAAGACGTGGTGGAGCATACAACCGTCAGGAGTATGACGGTGAATACTCTGCGGGCAGTCATTCGCAACAAATGAGCCCGGCTGGTTTCTTGGAGGGTCGTCTCTTTCATATAAATTATTTATGTTGAAGAATACACGCAACTATACAGAGACTTCGCTAAGCCTTTATTTCTTCTTCGGCGCTGGAAGATGACGACACGTCTCACGAACGAGTTCGGAAAGGTAGTCGCGATCGTCCACGTCGGCAATATAGAAATAGTCTTTTGCACCATCGTAGGGTTTACGCAGCTCCAATGTCCGAAGCATCTGTCGTCCCGTCTCTGTGGGTTTCACATAAAAACGGTCATCACAGATGAGTCCGAAAATTTTACCATTGCAATAGATGCCGTAGTCACCGAACATCTTCCGCGTTGTAATCTCTCCTGCCCCACTGCATTGGTCGGCAATGTAAAGCACGAAATCTGAATGACTAGCCATAAAAACTGCAAATATACGATAAATTATCCATATCTACATCATTTCACCCAACAAGAACGTCAAGAATAAGCAAAAACATTTCACTCATTCTTAATCAGATGTTATCACCACACCACCATTGCAGGGAATGGTAACGGTGAGCTGCTGTTTCTTATTCAGTTTGATGGTCTTCAGACTGCCTTGGAGTTTCGCATCGTCACTATAGACCTGTAACGAGCTGCCTGCGGCAATCATCGGGAGCGAGACGGTCTTCTTCAAGGGTTGCTCAGCGGCATTGATGCCTGCCACAAACCACTGGTCGCCACAGCGACGGGCAAAAATGGCATAACGGCCGGGATAACCATCGATGAAACGGATTTCGTCCCACGTGGTGGGCACTTGTTTCATAAAGTCGATGGCCCAGGCGGGAGCATCGGTGAGGTTGTTGGGTGCCATGGCAAAATGCTGCACACTGCTCTGGAAGAGCACGGCGGTGGCCAGCGCAAAGACATCACTGGTACGACGCTGCGAGCCATGCTGATTGTCGGCGCCATAGAACTTATTGAGTGCGCTGCCACCGAAATCCATAGAGCCTACAGTGTTGCGGATAAAGGTATGGGTGCAGGCATTGCGGGCCTCGGCATCGCACATACCCTGAGAGAAATGGAGATTTTCACTAGCCAGTACAGCCTCGGATGCCACATAGTTGGGATACATCCGCTCCCAGCCACGGGGCAGCGTGCAACCGTGGAAGATAACCTGCAGACCGAAATCGTTAGCATCGCTGAGGATATCCTCATAGAGTTGCATCATCTGCTGTTTGTCACCGCCGAAGAAATCGACCTTAATGCCCAGGATACCATTCTGCTGCATCCATTGCATCTCCTTGCGACGCAAACGACTGTTGTCCATAATGCCCTTGGGTGTCTGGGGAGCATCATTCCATTTGCCGTTGGAGTTATACCAGAGGAAAAGGCCTACACCTTTCTGACGGCCATAGGCTGCCAACTGCGCCATACGCTCATAGCCTATCTGTTTGTCCCACCAAGCATCCACGAGAACGGAGCGATATCCCATCTGTGCGGAGAAATCAATGTAGCGGCATTGTTCATCGTAGTTGCACGAAGGATCCATGCCGATAATCCAACTCCACGAGCCCTTGCCATAGGTGTACTCTTTAGAAGGAGCATATTTCTGTTCCACGAGGTCATTGGCGACGGTGGTCTCCACAATATTTTTCAGTGTTCCAACGGTAAGTGTGCGCCAGGGCGTATAGCCTGGGAGTGCTATCGCAGGTGTGACAGAACCGATGCCATTACACTCGCCTTCCTGCGGGAAACCTATTTTATAACAGCCATCATGCTCATTCAGCAGGCGCGAAGCACAGTAATTGCCATCAACACCCGTCTCGCTGATGAGAATCCAAAGGTCAGACTTCCCTCCCTTCGGGATGGATTGAGGATGGGTCTTAAACAAACACGGGAACGAATAACCCTGCCCCCAACCGTTCTTGCCCATGGCATCGTCGAGGGTGTAGTTGGTTTCGTAAGAAGGGGCCGTGCGCGCAAAGCCTGTCATAGGCAGCGACTGGGGACAAAGGAAGGTGGTGGTGCCCTGTGGCAGTACAAATCCACTCGCCTCACTCTTGACCACAGCTACCAGCGTTTCATCTCGTCTGCGTACGGGCAGCAACCGGTAACGGTAGGCCACATCGCGGTCGCTCACCATCCACTCCACTTCCATCTTGCCACCTTCGCCAGCAACGGTGAGCACAGCCTGACGATAAGCCACCCGCACGTTGCGTTGCTTGATGGTGCGGAGTTCATAAGCTTTCTCCAATGTCTGCGGCTCTGTGCTGTTCTCGATACTCACACCTTTAGTGAAATCCAGACGATCAGTAACGATACCCAGCGGAGAATCTTCCAAGAGTTGCACTCCCTGGTAACTCACATTATAAACAAGTTTTCCACCCTCATCATTCAAGTTTACCACTACCTCTCCATTGGGTGATGTCACTACAAAGTTTTTAGCCGTAGCAGCCATACAGAGAAGGCAAAGCGCCCATGTAACAATTTTTCTCATACCAATTTATAATGCGTAATGATTAATGGTTAATGGTTAATGATTAATGGTTAATGCCTTCCACCAGATAACCTGCGTTACGTAAACCGGCCAGCACGCCACGCTCGCCTACCAAATGGGCTGCACCCACAGCGAAGAACGTGCTCTTCTGCTGCATGATCTCAGGCATCTTTTTCAGCCATGTGGCATTACGGCCGTAAATCAACAACTCGTTCTCTTCATCCGTGGCATCGCAACTGTTGTCCTGCTTTTCATCCATAGCAGCTTCGATGCGGTTCAAGTCCTGTGCAAAGAAAGCCTCCACGATGTTATCCACCTGCAACTCCTCCCATTCACGGTTGTTGAGAAAACACATCAGTAACTCTATCTGCCGCTCTATGGAGATACTGCCAAATAATGCCTGCAACTGGAAGTCCATCGTTTCAAAACCACCTACAGGTTTACCCTGTGCCACCGCCTGCTGCTGGAAATAGTCATCGAAACTCTGCGTAGGATTAAAGCCAGAATGCTTTTTAAGATACATAATCACTGTCAGCTGCGTGACCAAAGCTTGCGGCAACATCTTGTTCATTTGCTGCGCGACCATCGGATTACTCATGTCCACGCCTAACAACTCCTTCATGGTGGCGTTCAACTTCTGCATCTGCTCCGGAGTCAGTAGTTCCGTTAATGTCTTACCTTCAGGCAGCATCATCGCCTGCTGCATCTTTGCAATATTCTCGGGACTTGTCATGTCAGCCGTTTCAATTTCACCATAGACCTGTTCACTTTCAGCCAGCGCACCTCTCAGTCCGGGAATGCTGTCGACAAAGGAGACGGGTGCCAGATGATAGGTACCAATGATATACGAAGGTTTTCGCAAGCCCTTACCTGAAATCTTGTAAAGCAATTGCGCATTCATGCCTGCTGTAGCCATTACGGTCAACAGAAGCGTCAAAAACATTTTTTTCATGAATTGTTGAATTAATGAATAATACAGTCATGCAAAGATAATACAAAATTGTCAACCTAAATCTAAATGTGACAAATAAACAAAAGTATGATACATAATAAAACCATTTTTGTTTACAAAAGCCCTATCTTTGCAACAAATACGATTCCATTTATCAAATCCATGAAGAAATTTCTAATTACCTTTGCATTGGCACTCGCTGCCGGCAGCCTCTATGCACAGAGCCTTCAACTCAACAGTAAAGATTATCTGGAACGTCAGGGCGTGAACGTAATGGTTTATGGCAATCCTTTTTCAGCCATCTTCTACGATGAGAAGCGTTCGGGCATCGACGTTATACACCATGGCGTGCTCACGATTACAAATGGTGGCGTGCGCCTAAGTGATACTCCTGAACAATGGGACTTGGTGCCCGAAATGGAAAGCCGCTATGTGGACCGAGCCACGGGTACCATCAGTGTAAAGCTGCATTATAAGGAATACGATTTTAATTCTGAAATCAAGGTGGCTCCCAAAGACCAAGGCTTTACCATCAGCGTATTCCTCGACAAGCCTGTGCCTGCTGTTCTGGAAGGAAAAGCCGGCTTCAACCTGGAGTTCCTGCCTACTTCGAGGGCATCACGGACACTGCGGAGGGCTACACCCTTATCCGTTCCTTCATAGGTGCCAAGTCCCAGCACGGGCATCTCCACTCCGTTATTCAGTTTGATATACTCCATATAAACGATGACGATGACGAAAACGAAAACTAAATTTTAAGCTTGGCATCCTCGAGAGCAGCAATGACACGGTCAGTCCACTGATCAAACTCTGGATCTTCCTGCTGACACTCGGGATGACTAAGGATATAATCGACACAGCGACGCACACCTTCCTCAAAACGAACAGTAGCTTTGAAACCAGGAACGGCAGACTTTAGTTTGGAACAGTCAAAAACCACAGTAACCGCCTTATCACCAGTTAGATTTCCTTCAAGTTCATAGGAAACAGGAGCCACCGCATTAAGGAAGTCAGAAGATACATAATAGGGGTTAAGTTCAACGCCTAAGGCAGCTGCTACGGCCTCATAAATCTGATTCCAAGTGAGCGATTCGTCGGACATAATTTGGAAAGCTTCTCCAATAGCGTGGGGATTTCCCAACAATCCAATGAAGCCACGGGCAAAGTCCTCATTCCACGTCATCGTCCACAATGAACTACCGTCACCATGCACAATGACTGGTTTGCCTTCAATCATGCGCTTCAGAACCTGCCAACTACCCTTCGTACCATGAACGCTCACGGGTACACCACGCTCACAATAAGTGTGGCTGGGACGTATGATCGTAACTGGGAATCCTTCCTCGCGGTAGTACTTCATCAAGAGTTCCTCACAGGCAATTTTGTTGCGGGAATACTGCCAATGAGGATTAGCCAATGTTGTTCCTTCATTGATGATATAGTTGCGAGCAGGCTTGTTGTAAGCAGAAGCGGAACTGATATAGACATATTGACGGGTACGACCAGCAAAGAGACGATGATCACGCTCTACTTGTTGAGGAACGAAGCCGATGAATTCACACACAGCGTCAAACTGAGTGTCACCTATCAAACGGAGTACTTCAGCCTCATCGTCGATATCGGCCACAATCTGCTTCACACCTTCAGGCACTTCGTTACGGCGACTGCCACGATTGAGAAGCCACAATTCATTCTCACTCTTTGCCAACTGACGGGTAATAGCACTGCTGATGGTGCCCGTTCCACCAATTATTAGGATTCGCATAATCTAAAATTTCAGGTTATTTTGCCATCGTGTAAATCTTTTCCATATCTTCTCGATGCAACACGAGGAAACCACCTACGGTATGGCTTCCATCATGACTACACTTGCGAGCTAGTTCATGGATTTCTTCATCGGTAACCTCACGTCCAATGAGTTCATGAATGCTGGTAGGCATACCGATGCTGTGGAAAAAACGCTCCATGGCTTCTATGCCTTTCAGAGCAGTAGCCTTAGGATCAGTAAAATCATTGGCCACGTGCATCACATTAACGGCTAAACGAACGAAACGACTCACGTTAGTTGGCAAAACGTAACGTGCCCATGACCCCCAAAGAGAAGCCAATCCGGCTCCATGAGCCACGCCGAACATACCACTCAGTTCGTGCTCCATATCATGCGTAGCCCAATCACCACTCATACCACAACCCGTAAGATCGTTGTGTGCCACTGAACCTGCCCACATAATCTGGGCCCGGGAACGATAGTCAGTTGGATTGCGAAGCACTTCGGGACCCACATCCTGAATGGTGCGCAAAATGGCCTCTGCAATATTGTCGGTCAGTGTCATATCGTCTTCCTGAGAGAAATAGCGCTCCAAAGTATGCATTGTCATATCGGTGATACCACAAGCGGTCTGGAAAGGAGGAAGGGTATAAGTACGCTCAGGATTCATAATGGCAAACTTACAGCGTCCTGCACTACCATCGCAAGATCGCTTCAAAGCACCTTCAGCCTTAGTAATAACGCAACCGTTCGACATCTCACTACCTGCTGCAGGAATGGTCAGTACACAAGCTACAGGAGTAGCTACCTTTGGAGTCCCTTTACCCGTGAAAAAATCCCACACATCACCATCGTAAGGCAGACCAAAACTGATAGCCTTGGCAGAGTCGATCACGCTACCACCACCTACAGCCAAAAGGAAGTCAACACCCTCACGACGGCAAAGGTCAATACCTTCATAAACCTTAGAAAGCAAAGGATTGGGAACAACTCCTCCCAACTCGACAAAAGGAATTCCGGCATCGTTTAACTGACCGCGCACCACATCCAGCAATCCTGATTTTTCCGCGCTTTTGCCACCATAATGAAGCAACAGTTTTGTCCCACCATATTTCTTCACCAAAGCTGCAATGTGCTGCTCACTGTTCTTTCCAAAAACCACCTCAGTAGGTGCGTGATAACTAAAATCTACCATTGTTTTAAATGTTTTATTGTATGTGCTTGATTTCTACAAAGTTGTCGGAAAAAGTTTTCATGTGCCAAAGATACGAAAAAAACTGAAAGCGCAGCAAAAAGAAACGGAATAATGAAGACGTTTTTACCCCATTATTCCGTTTGTTTCATTTATTTCCATTTATAATTATTCCTCCCCAAGTGACTAAGTCGTGTGCTCCTCCCCCGCCAACGTAATAGTCGTTTTTCACGCCTAATTTGTCGAGTTGCTCATGCAAACGCTCATGACGTGCCATGAAGCCAGTCTCGTAAGTTCCACCACCAATAAAGAGATAATCAATACGATCATTAACGTCAGGCTCATTAACGACAGGAGTCTCAGAAAGGTCGATGGCAGCAGAGAGAATACCCATAGACCCAAAGACATCCAGGTTTCGAAGTGCCACATACTGCGTCATACGTCCACCCATGGAAAGACCACTCAAAGCACGGGCATGCTTGTCCTTTATTACACTATAATGAGACTCCACCAGTTCACGCTCCACCAAAGGGAAAGCCAATTCGGTATGTTTCGGATGACTTCGGGTGACCATCTGGTCGTTGGGAAAGCAGACTATCATCTCACGGGCCCTGCCTTCAGCAATGATATTGTCGAGAATGAAATTGGCACGTCCATGCATCACCCATGTCTCCGTAAGGTCACCTGAACCTCCCATCAAATAAAGTACGGGGTATTTCTTCTTCGGATTATAGTTAGCTGGTGTATAGACCATCATATCACGCAATCCATTCGTCACCTTGGAAAAATAATAGTGAGTGGTAATACTTCCATGGGGAACATCGGGTTTTGGATCATACCATGCCGGCTTATCACCGTGAACAAACAGCATGCTGAACGAAGGCATGGCGGCATGACCAGTGAATTCATTGTTGGCATCGATATTCTGTACCCCATCAATAATGATATAATAGAAATAAATCTCAGGAATCAGCGGGCCTAAGGTCAGCGTCCATATACCATCATCGCCTTTAGTGAAATCCACACGTTTACGGGCCTCTTTACCCACAAACATAGAACCTGTGAGTTGCACACTCTTGGCATCGGGAGCCTTTACCCGGAATATGACTGTATGGTCATCACGAACCTCAGGAGAGAGCACCTGAGTGCTGAAAGGCAGAATACCCTCTGTATTACGTTGCGGGTCATATTGAATATTGACACGAGTTTGCTGAGCCCAAATTGGCACTGCTACCAAAAGGAGCAGTGCCATCAACATATATTTTCTCATTTGAACAATTCTTTAACGGTCAATTCCAGATAATCGCGGCAGTTCATCCATGTGTGTCCACCACCAGGATTGTAGAAAGTATGCTTCAGTCCTTGGTCAGTAAGATATTTCTCAAATCCACGGGAAGCCTGAATGAGGAAATCGTCACGACCCGTACCAAGGAACATGAATTTCAACTTGCTCTTAAGCTCGCTGATGGGAGCATAGGTACCATTGGTAAAATTCATTTCATACTCGTTACCGAAAATAGCAGGAGCATAGGCAGCCACATAATGGAAGAGATCGGGATTGCCGAAGCCTGTTGCCAAAGTTTGACGGCCGCCGAGTGAGAAGCCGGCAATGGCACGATGGTCTGCATCGGTGAGGACGTTGTAATTCTGCTCTATAAAGGGGATGACGTCTTTCGTGATTTCATCCGCTACACGCTTGGTGTCCATGGGGTTGTACATCTTTTCCTTGCCTTGCAGTATCAGTTCGGGGTATGGATTAGCGTAAGGCATCACGAC
>CACZVX010000011.1 GCA_902784755.1 uncultured Prevotellaceae bacterium | reverse complement strand
GTAGCCCACGTATGAGATGCGGGCAAGAACAGCCCCCTCCCGACCTCCCCCGATTGGGGGAGGAGTTTCGTATGGAATGGCGAAATACCCGCTTTCATTTGATACTCCGCCACTAAGTAGCGTTGAGTCGGCAGGATTGAGAATGGCGATATTGGCATAGGCAACGGGCTGGCTCTGTTCGTCAATAATGGTACCCGTCAGACGACGGTCAGTCTTGTGGGTACACTCCACGAAGATTTTCTTACCCTCAGGAACGCTATTATCGACAGTCATGAGGATGGGGTAGAAGCCGATCATCTGCTGGATGGCTTCGGGCAAACGTTTGTTCTTGATAGTAGTGGTGATGCGGAAGTCCTCCAATTCGTTGTAGAGGAACATGATGGTGTAGTCGGTCTGCTGCTCTGCCAGTTGTTTGAGAGCTTCAGAGAGCGACACATTATTATATTCACGCGAGATACGCCTTTGAGCCTGAATGCTAATGGTCAGCAGCAGGGCAAGAGTAATTGCAATATATCTGTTCATGGCGGCTGACTACATTAATATCCCATTCGCGAGGTATCTACCTCCTTTTTCTTTTTTTCCTTGAAGTTACCAATGCGGTAGATGGCGGTAATGGAATAGTTGGTGTAGGGCATCCAGACCCTCATACTGTAGTCTTGATTGGCTGTTGTGGAGCGGGTGTCTATGTGGGCGTTCAGGATGTTCTCGCCTTTGGCCACGAGGCTCCACTTGCCGTTCTTCGAGGTGTAGCGGAGTGTGGCATTGAGCCGTAGGAAGGGGTCAATGTCATAGAGGCCTTGAATGGACTTTGTCTGGAAAAATGGATTGAGAATGAACTGGATATTATGCTTTTGCGACAACCTGGCTACGGCCGTTCCACCCAGTATGCCTGAGAGACAAGTGCGGTCGATTGGCAGGTCGAAGAAATCGGTCTTGTCGTGGCGATAGAGAGCGGTGGCCATGACATTTCCATTGAGCCAACTGCCAATATGAAATTGTGCCGAGGCTTGCAGACCAAAGTAGTTGGAGTAGTCGAAGTTGGTCTCCTTCATAATGACGGCCATGCGGTCTGTGGGTTGATAGGCCATCTGCACGAAGTAGTCGGGTTCCAACATAGCAAAGGCGGTGAAGGTGTATTTGCGGTTTAGTTGCCACATCAGATTAATGTCGTATTTCGACATGGGCTTCAGGTCGGGATTGCTCCATATCTCGCTGTAGGCCGAGGCATAGTAGATGCTGCTCATGGTACTCCAATAACTGGGATAGATGGCCTCGCTGCTAAACGAGAGGTTGAGCATGTTCTTTTCGTTGATGTTCCACATTGCGTTGAACTGCGGGTAGATGCGCCATTCGTTCCACTTGGTGGCATGGTACTGTTCGGCAGTCAGTGAGGCATCAAGACTAAAAGACTGGCCTATTTGCTTGCTGAAACCTGCGTAGGCGTTCAATATGCGTTCGTTGTAATCTACGTGTGATGTGGCATCGGGCAGAGGCTGGTGATCAGCGTTGAAGGTAGTCTGATAACTATTGTTGTTTGTAAACTGTGCCTTTCCGCCATAGTTCAGTTCCCAACCTTTCGGCAGTGAATGAGTCTGGTCGGCTGTGAAGAGCCATTTGCTGACCTTCTGGCGGCTGTCAACATAGAGGTTTCGACTCATCTCATTCAACTGCCCGTCTAGATTTTGCGTGCGAGGCTCCTGATAATTGGTATATGATGCTCCGAGTTGCAGACCGAAGGGAGCCGAATAATTTGCATCCACATTGTGCAGGTAGGTATGCTGTCGGGAGTTTTGTATAGACTGCGCCGTGCCTGTTGTGGTATTGGTGGAGCGGGTGCTGTTCCATTGACCGGTATATGCCAGACTGAGGTTGTGATTTTCGCTGATGGCATAGTCCATGCCGATATGGTATTCGTGGTCGAGGCCGTCGCTGCGGTTGCTGGTCTTGTCGCTGTAGGCCATACGCTGACCATTAAGCGGGTGGTTGGCCTCGTGCTCCACTTGCCCGTAGCCCGTGCCGTCGGTGAACATGTACGATGCGTCTATGCCCAGTTTTCCGTGATTATAGATGATGCTTCCGCCCGTATAACCCGTGCCATATTTGTGCTGTCGCCAACCGCCCATCAGTTGTCCTGAAAGTTGGTTTGTTCCAGTAAAGTCCTTCGTCACAATGTTGATGGCCATTCCCCGCACGTGATATTTTGCAGGTGCCGACGGCATCACTTCGGCTTTGGCCAGCATGGCGGCGGGCATCTGTCTCAGTCGCTCCACCACCTTGTCGGCACTCAACGTGGTGGGTTTGCCGTTGATGATGAGCGTCACGGCCCGACCTGAGAACATAATGCTGCCATTCATCTCACTTACTCCCGGGATGTTGGTCAGCGCATCGTAGGCATTGTCGGCGGGATATACCTGTAGGAGCATCGGCATGTTGTAAACAAGGTGACCGTTTTCCGTTGTCGAGACGATTCGCTCAACTTTCACAGTTACGCCTTTCAGTGAAACCGTCTCAGGTTGTAAGCGTATCGTTCCCACTTCTGGCTGACTGCATATCTTGTAGATGGTTTTGTAGCCCACGTATGAGATGCGGGCAAGCACTTTATGTTGCTCATAAGGAATGGCGAAATACCCGCTTTCATTCGATACTCCACCACTAAGCAAAGTGGAGTCTGCGGGATTGAGGATGGCGATATTGGCATAGGCCACAGGCTGGCCCTGCTCGTCTATGATAGTACCCGTCAGATGACGGTCAGTTTTGTGGGTACACTCAACGAATATCTTTTTTCCGTCCTCATCTGTACTCGTGGTGATACGAATGGGATAGAAGCCTATCATCTGCTGGATAGCTTCGGGCAAACGTTTGTTCTTGACGGTAGTGGTGATAAGGAAATCCTCCAATTCGTTGTAGAGGAACATGATGGTGTAGTCGGTCTGCCGCTCTGCCAGTTGTTTGAGAGCATCAGAGAGCGACACATTATTATATTCACGCGAGATACGCTTTTGAGCCTGAATGCTAATGGTCAGCAGCAGGGCAAGGGTAATTGCAATATATCTGTTCATGGCGGCAGACTACTCTACGGTGATTTCATTGTCCTTCAGCGTGACGGTCAGACGCTCGAACTGGTTGAGGTCGCTGACTACTTGGTCGATGCCCTGTTGCGGATTCCATACGAAACGGAAACGGAGTTGTCGGGATTCATCATTGACAAACGTGACCTTGACATCGTAATGAGCAGCAATCTCTGGCAGCATCTTTTCCAATGGTATATTGTCGTAGATGATGGGCTGTGGTGCTGCGATGGTATCGCCTTGAAGTGAAGAGTGATGAGTGATGACTGAAGGATTTGCTACCGCCGTGGTGTCTTCCTGCTCTGTTGCCTCGGCTTTCTGAGACTGACGGACGAAATGGATGGCTGCAAGGGCAATACCAGATACAAGGAGTATGCCGATGAAGGAGGCAGCTATCTTCATCCAGCCAAGACCATGACGTTTAGGCTGATGTATCTGATTAAACTTTTGCCAAGCTGCATCTACATTGACGGGCTTGTTGTTCTGGCGCAGGCGACTGCTGCGTTTGGCTTCTACCATGAGCTGGTAGGTCTCACGTGTATCTTCATCACGGTTGATGATGTCCTGGATTTCCTGCTCGGTGTAAGCATCGGGATTGTCGAGCATTTCCAGTAGCTGGCGGATGTTTTCACTTGTCGTTTCCATTGCAATAATCTTTTAACGTTTGAAGTGGTTTCTGATTTTTTGAATGCTCTGGGCGAGATACTTGTAGGTGGTGTTCGGATTCAGACCGAGACGACGGGCCATCTCTGCAATAGTCAGATCTTCATCGAAACGAAGATGGAAGATGCTGCGATGCGGTTCTTCTAACTGTTCATCAACGAAAGCCGCAATGTCATCGAGCCGCTCCAATTGCTTGTCGATGGGTTGCAGGTCTGTCTCATCTTCTATCGGCATTAAATCTTTCACTCTGTCGTGTAGTTGCATCTGTCTGATGCGGTTCATGCAGGCATTACGCACGGCAATGAGCAGATACCCCTCACTCTTAGGCGTTATGTCACTATCGGCAACACGCAGAAAGATGTCCTGTACCACGTCCTCAGCCTCACCGTCATTGCCCAGCAAGACCCTGGCCAGATGAATCATCTCGCTGTAGTGCTGGCGGAAGAGCTGTTCAAGTATTCTCTGTTCAAGCATATCAGTCTTTCAAATCTTTGCACCCCGTTTCCAGGGCACTTCTATATATAAGACACTTCAGAACCCACGTTTTTTATGGAAACGCCAACTTTTTTCATTTTTCTTTTATTTTTCTTTGTTTATACACGATATCGCAGTGCAAAGCTGCGATTAAGCGAGTGCCAATATGCTTGCTTGATTGGCAGAGCGCGAGCAGTTTCGCCGCGTTTACGCTGCAAAGATAGTTATTTCTTCCTATCTATATAGTATGTAAAAAGCGAAAAAGTTACAGGAGGCCGAATTGAAAAAGGGAGCACCCGAATGCCGGATGCTCCCTTGGTTATGGATTAATGTCGATGGCTTATGCCTCTTCCTCAGCAGCACAGTCCATTGCCGCCATGCTCAACGTCATCAGAAACATGCTGCCACCATTTCCTTGCCTAACTTGTGGATGTGGGCAAGAATGGCTTTCTCTCGCTCGGCTGAAGGTTTCTTGAAACCATTGATGTAATTGCGAAGCAATGTGGCGTTCATGCCCAATGAGCGGGCAAATTCTGCCACGTTGATTTCCTTGTGGGTAAGGAAGAATCGCTGCAGGGGTGTCGGCTCGGCATCGTCGTAAGCGAAACTCTCGAAACTGATGTCCTCGTCAAGTCCGCGCCAGTGTATGCCATCGAAACCGAAAGTGCAAGCAGCCCTTTCTTCATCGGTTGCCGTCCGCAACTTGGGATACCAGAGGAGTGACTGCTTGTACTCATGCCCCTCCTCATCACGACCATAAATGTGTTCGGCATCGAACCAAATTTCTTTAATCTTCATACAACAAAGATAGGAATTATTTTTGATACCATAAACTTTTCGGCAAATTATTTGCTATGATTTAACAATTCCACGAGAAAAGGGAGTACCTTTACGTCGCTTTGCGCCGTGAAGGTAGGCTGCATTCGGGAAAAATCCAAATAAATTTGGTTTTTCCACTCATTTAAATAAATTTCTCTCGCTCAAGAAAGCAAAATAATTTGTTTTCTCTTCGCTTACTCGAAATTTTGCACTACCTTTGCACCCAAATATTAAACAAGCAATGGAAGAGAATAGGAAATTCAAGCGCACTACCGTGACTTCGGCACTGCCTTACGCCAATGGTGGTGTGCATATCGGACACTTGGCTGGCGTGTATGTTCCAGCTGACATCTACGTGCGTTACCTCCGTTTGAAAGGCGAAGAAGTAATGTTCATCGGCGGCTCTGATGAGCACGGTGTGCCTGTGACCATGAGAGCCCGTAAGGAAGGTATTACCCCGCAGGATGTGGTGGACCGTTATCACAAGATGATCAAGGACTCTTTCGAGCAGTTCGGTATTTCTTTTGACGTGTATTCACGGACCACTTCAAAGACTCACCACAAGTTTGCCAGCGACTTCTTCCGCAAACTCTACGAGGAAGGCAAACTGGTGGAAGAGACTACCATGCAATATTACGACGAAGAGGCCAAGCAGTTCCTTGCCGACCGCTATATCACCGGCGAATGCCCGCATTGCCACAACGAGGGAGCCTACGGCGACCAGTGTGAGAAGTGCGGTCGCGACCTTTCACCTACAGAGCTCATCAATCCGAAGAGTACCATCAGCGGTTCTCAGCCAGTGCTGAAGGAAACCAAGAACTGGTATCTGCCGCTGAACGAGTATCAGGAGTGGCTGAAACAGTGGATTCTGGAAGGCCATAAAGAGTGGCGTCCGAATGTTTACGGCCAGTGCAAGAGCTGGTTGGATATGGACTTGCAGCCACGTGCCATGACGCGTGATCTTGATTGGGGTATTCCCGTTCCTGTAGAGGGAGCTGAAGGCAAGGTGCTCTATGTTTGGTTTGATGCGCCTATCGGTTATATTTCCAACACGAAGGAGCTCTGCGAAAGCAATCCTGAGCGTTGGGGAACCTGGCAGAAATGGTGGCAGGACGACGAAACCCGTCTGGTACATTTTATCGGTAAAGACAATATTGTGTTCCACTGCCTCATCTTCCCAGTGATGATGAAAGCACATGGCGGCTATATCATGCCCGACAATGTGCCAGCCAATGAGTTCCTGAATCTAGAGAACGACAAGATTTCCACTTCCCGCAACTGGGCCGTATGGCTCCATGAGTATCTGGAGGATATGCCAGGCAAACAGGATGTGCTGCGCTATGTGCTCACAGCAAATGCCCCCGAGACCAAGGACAACAACTTCATGTGGAAGGATTTCCAGGAGCGCAACAACTCTGAACTTGTGGCAATCTACGGAAACTTCGTGAACCGCGCCCTGCAGCTGACGAAGAAATATTTCAACAGTATCGTTCCCGAATGCGGCGAACTGCTGGATATCGACAAACAGGCTATTGAGGAATTCAAGGACGTGAAACAGAAGGTGGAGCAGCTGCTTGATCAGTTTAAGTTCCGCGATGCTCAGAAAGAGGCGATGAATCTTGCCCGTATCGGTAACAAATACATCACCGACTGCGAGCCTTGGAAAGAATGGAAGAACCCCTCCCCGACCCTTCCCGAAGGAGAGGGAGGACCCAAGCGTGTGGCAACCATTCTCAATATTTGTTTGCAACTCTCTGCCAATCTCAGCATTGCTTTTGAGCCTTTCCTGCCCTTCTCTTCGAAGAAACTTCGCGACATGCTCTGCATGAAGGAATGCAACTGGGAGGAACTCGGCAACACCAACATCCTGCCTGCTGGTCATCAGCTTGGCGAGCCTTCACTGCTCTTCGAGAAACTCGAGGATGACGTGATTCAGAAGCAGATCGACAAACTGGAAGCTACCAAGAAAGCCAACGCTGCTGCCAACTATAAGGCTGCACCCGTGAAGGAGAACGTTCCTTTCGAAACTTTCGAAAAACTCGATATCCGCGTAGGACTCATCAAGGACTGTCAGAAAGTGAAGAAGTCGAAGAAACTCCTGCAGTTCACTCTTGATGACGGCAGTGGTCAGGACCGTACCATCTGCTCCGGCATTGCTGCCTTCTACGAAAATCCCGAGGAACTCATCGGCAAGCGTGTGCTCTTCGTGGCCAACTTCGAGCCCCGCAAGATGATGGGTATCGAGAGCCAAGGCATGATTCTCTCAGCCGTGGATAGCGACGAAAGTCTCAGCGTGGTAACCACCACGAAGGACGTGAAGCCCGGCAGTCAGGTGGGATGATAGGTTTGAATGTAGAGTGGAGAGTGTAGAATGTAGAGTTATGATTACCTTTTGAGGTGTAATCAATCTACCAACACCTAACACCCAACATCCAACACCCAAGCTCATAAAAGGGTCCTATAGTTCAATGGATAGAACAAGTCTCTCCTAAAGATTAGATCCGAGTTCGATTCTCGGTGGGACTACTCTCAATTAAGACTAGACTTCAAAATTCAGCTTTTTCCAACCTTTCAGCACCTTTTCCAGGGGTGTGGCAGTGGTGTCGTTAAACAACGACATAATTTTCTTAGCTTCAGGCCGGGATATAACTCCACCCGCATTGTCATAGAAGAACTGCCGTCCGCCTTTTTCCGTTACTACCAATACAGGATTTAATCCCTCACGCTCCGTATTCTCAAAATAAATGTTCTGCATGGAGTCCTGCTTGTTGATAGTAACAATCAAGTTCTTACCGTAAAAGGCCATCCGCTCGTTTTCCTTGATGGGAATACCGTCGAAATTGTTCTCATTACGCCCGTCCAGATAGAACGTGAGGAGCATGCCTTCCTTGCCGTCCTCACTGCTCAGATACACATACTCGCCTGCGAGGGCATACTTGTCGATAGCCTTGTCTTCACCGATTTCATCATCCCACAAAGCCTTGATGTCTTCCTGGTTTTCTTCCAGTTGCTTCTCAACCTCTGCCTGCCGTTCCAGACTGTCCAGAGATTCCATAACTGCTGTCTGATTCTTGTCAGCTGTCTTCCTGCCACCACATGAGGCCAGCAGAATACCCAAAGCGAAGACAACCATGATGCTCGTCCATTTCCTCATACTTCAGTTAATTTATAACACGCAGATTTCTTAATGAAAATTGCTATATTATTCCATTTTGATGCAAAAATAAAAAATATTTCAAACAAAAACAAGAAAAATCTGTATTGTTTTTCATGTTTTACCAAAAAAAGTCAAATAAAATACGTAAATTTTGATAATTATGTAAAAATGAGTACCTTTACAGCCGATTTCCGTATTTTTAAAATCCTAACCGAAACAAAAGAAAAATGAAACATTCAAGAAAACTTCGCAGTCTGATGCTTCTTTTGATGCTTCCGCTGGCTTTGCCACTGATGGCCCAGGAGGATAAGCAGAATGAAGAATTCGACTGGAACCCCGTGATAGACGCAATCATTGAGATTGAAAGTCGCGGCAACGAAAGAACCCGCAATGGCATATATGTGGGCGTGCTTCAGATTTCTCCCGTTCTCGTACGTGAGTGCAATAATATCCTGAAAAGCCGTGGCGACAGTCGCCGTTTTACTCTCAACGACCGTCTCAGCCGTGAGAAATCAAAAGAAATGTTTGTCGTCGTCATGTCGAGATTCAATCCTGAAAACGACATCGACAAGGCTGCCCGCATCTGGAAAATGGGTATTCACTACACCATCAAAGGTTCCCAACAGTTTGTCAACCGCGTCAGAAGTATCATGAAAAGGAATCAGAAAGAAAAAGAAAAGAATGCGAATGCAGATTGAAGAATGTATGAATTGAACGGAATGATACTGTAAAATATTCACCCTGATGACTACGAATAAAACTAAAAGAACAAATCGCCACACCTTGCGCGACCTGCTGGTGATTGCACTCGCCATGCTGATGGGCAGTATTGGCTTGGGCGTTTTCCTACTTCCCAACCATATCACCATGGGCGGCATCGGCGGTATTGCCTCCATCTTCTACTGGAGCATGAATATCCCTGTTGCCGTCACCTATTTCATTCTCAACGTTCTCCTGCTCATCTTTGCCCTCCGCATCTTGGGATGGGGATTCTGTCTGAAGACCATTTATGCCGTAGGCTGCTTCTCCGTCTTCATCATTTTTGTGCAGCAATGGGCTGAAGGTTCCACGCTATTGGCAGACCAGCCCTTCATGGCAACCGTAGTAGGCGCCTTCTTCATGGGTACCAGTGCAGGTCTGGGACTCTCCGTGAATGGCAGTACTGGCGGTACTGACACGATAGCTGCCATGGTTCACCGTTACTACGACATCTCATTGGGGCATGTCATCCTCTTGGTAGATGTCATTATCGTCACTTCCAGCTATCTCGTACTGAAAGACTGGGAAATGGTGATCTACGGTTATGTCTATCTATTCATTTCCTCCCTTTTTGTGGATTACGTCGTCAATATGGTGCGCCGTTCCGTACAGTTCTGCATCATTACCGACAAACATGAGGAAATCTCCAAAGTCATCAATGAGGATGCCGACTGCGGCTGTACTATTTTCGACGGTCGTGGCTCCTACACAGGACGCCCTGTCAAAATGCTCTTCGTCTTGTGCCATCAGAAGAAATCTTCCGAAATCTTCGACATCATCAACGAGATAGATCCCAACGCCTTCGTCTCACAAAGTGCCGTCATTGGTGTCTATGGTCTTGGATTCGATGCCTTTCGGGGTAAGAAATGAGGTTTTAGTGTGGCAACCACATATTCCGAGTTTGTGCCGATGCGGAACTTTCCTCCCCAAATGCCGATGCCGGAAGAAACATAGTAATGCGTGTTGCCGCGCTGATGGGGACCGTAGGCACACTCGTAGATGGAATTCGTAATCCAGGAAATAGGCCACACTTGTCCATAATGAGTATGACCACTCAATTGGAAGTCCACGCCAGCGGCCTCTGTCCTTTCCAAATGGTAAGGCTGGTGATCCAGCAGAATGATGTATTTCGAGTGATCAATGTTGGCTGTAAGGGCCTTCACCGACTTGCGGTGAGGATTCGTACGGTCATCGCGTCCTACAATGGCAAGGTCATCCATCAAGAGTATTTCATCCCTGAGCAGTCGGATGCCCGCCTTCTCATAGAAACTGAGCGAATTGGGTTGTCCAGCATAATACTCATGATTTCCCAGACAAGCCACCACGGGAGCTTTCAAATGCCGGAACTCCTCCCACATCTTTTGCTCCTCTAACGGACGGATGCTACGGTCGATAATGTCACCGGCAATAAGAATCAAGTCGGGATTCTCAGCATTTATCATTTCCACCCACCGGTGGAGTTCCGGACGCTGATTGTGATAACCTAGATGCAAATCACTCATCATCACAATCGTCTTCGTATTTCGTATTTCGTCTTTCGTCAGCTCTATCTCCTCCCTCTCCTTATGATGATAATGCAGGCCACCATAGATAAATGTCACGAGGATAATGCCAAAGACAAGAAGCGAGCCCCAAAGACTGTTCTTCATCAGCGTGCCAGGCACCAGATGACAGAGTCTTCCAAAGTCGAGCACCAGGAAGAGCATAAACAGATAGAGCAGTATAATCAACGACGAAGTGCCTATCTCATAGACAATGGTAGCTAGCATCATCGGCATCTCATCCAACCGACGGCTCACTCCGACGAACAGCATACCGAAGGCCATTGTCATCAAGACAACCACCAGCCATTTGCCCCAAGTGGGCAGTGGAAGCAACTGATACACATGCCATAACACGTACACTAAGGCCGCCAGCGGCAGCAGCATAAACAACAGTAATCCCATTTTCATGGCGGCAAAGATAGTAAAAAGTAAAAAAGTAAAAAAGTAAAAAGGCAAAAAAAAGAAAAACCATGAACGATAAACTATTAATTATGAATTATTTGCTATCTTTGCACGCGAAATGAAAAAACAGGACAGCATCATAGAAGCACTGGAACGGCGGAGACAACTCTTTGCCCGTATTCTGTTGTCGGTTTTCGTGCCGATGATGCTGCTTTCGGCGCTGCACGTCCACGAAGAGGCTTTGTCCCCCGAGTGTGAACAGTGCGCCCAACATATTTCTCATGCCGGCCATCTTTCAGCGGCCGACAGCCACACCTACAACTGCGTGCTCTGTCAGTTCCTGACGTTGCCTTTCATTCCCGCCGTTGTAGTTGGTTCTTTATTCCTTTTCATCATTCATCAGGTATCACGCCAGTGGCAGATTCACTATGCGCCCTGCAGCGTGATCATCTCCCATTCCCAGCGGGGACCTCCGGCGTTATTCTGAACAAGACACTGCATTATTTATTCAGAATAACCCTATTATCATTTTAAGATGAAAGCAATAAAACTAACTATTTTACTGCTCTTTTCTGCTATAACCGTATTGGCACAGAAAGAGCAAGACACATGTGTGCATTTGCACGAAGTGGTGGTGACAGGACTCACCGGCACCACACATATCAACCATATACCTGCCCCCGTCAGCGTTGTTTCCGCACAGGAACTGCAGACCATTTCTGCCTCAAACATCATTGATGCCATTACCAAACAGCCCGGTGTTTCCCAGATCAGCACGGGCAGTGGCATTTCCAAACCCGTCATCCGTGGACTGGGTTACAACCGTGTGCTTGTCGTCAACGACGGTATCCGTCAGGAAGGCCAACAATGGGGTGATGAGCATGGCGTGGAAGTGGATGGCGAAGGCGTCCATTCCGTGGAAATCATGAAAGGTCCCGCCTCGCTAATGTACGGCTCCGATGCCATGGCCGGTGTTGTTATCTTCCATGATGCCCCCATCCTTCCCCTGGGCACAATGAAGGCCAACGTGAGCGGCGGATGGCAGTCGAATGCCAATCTCTGGAACTATTCCGTGAACTTCGCGGGCAATCAGCAGGGATTCGTTTGGGACGGACGCTGGAGCCAGAAAGGGGCCGGTGAATACGAGAACAGCATCAATCATAAGGTGGAGAATTCACAGTTCTCCGAACAGGCAGCGCGCCTGATGATGGGATTCAACAAGCGTTGGGGCTACAGCCACCTGAAACTCTCCTATTACCACATCAAGCCCGGCATCGTGGGCGAACATCATGAGCATGACGATAACGATAACGTTAACCTTAACGATAACGGTGAGCACGACCATGAGCACGAAGCCCCCTTCCAGCATGTACGTCATTATAAGGTGGCGCTCGACAACAGTTTCAACATCGGCGAGAGCCGCATCAAGGCGCTGCTGGCCTATCAGCAGAACCGCCGACAGGAATATGAGGCTCCCGATGAGATTGGGCAGGACTTCCGCCTGCATACCGTCAATTACGACCTCCGTTATGTGTCGCCGGCATGGAACGGCTGGACAATGAATGCCGGTGTCAACGGCATGTGGCAGGAGTCGCAGAACCTCGGTCATGAGTTTCTCATCCCCGCCTACCACCTCTTTGACTTCGGCATCTTCGCCACGGCAGCCAAAGACTTTGCCGAAAGATTCCACGTCAGCGGCGGACTCCGTTTCGACAACCGCCACCTCCATAGCAATGCTCTCGAAGAGGATGGGCAAATGCGCTTCCAGCAGTTCTCACGCAACTTCAACGGCGTGACGGGCAGCATCGGAGCCATCTACAACATCACACCCAACTTCGACATTCGCCTCAATGCCTCCCGCGGATTCCGTGCCCCGAACCTCAGCGAACTGGGTAGTTTCGGTATCCACCACGGCACCCTCCGCTTCGAACAGGGTAACCACGACCTGAAGCCCGAAGGCTCCTGGCAGTTTGACCTCGGCATGGATTACAGCAGCGAGATATTCTCCGCCAAACTTGCTCTCTTTGCCAACACTATCTCCAACTTCATCTTCCTTGAAAAGACAGGCTCCGTCATCGAAGGCAATGACGTCTTCGGCTATCATCAGGGCGATGCACAGCTTCTGGGCTTCGAGGGCACCGTCATCCTCCACCCTATCCATCACCTCCACTTCGAGAATACCTTCTCCTACGTGGATGCCCGCCAGAAGAATCAGCCTGAGGAAGCCAAGTACCTGCCTTTCACACCGGCACCCCGCTGGCTCTCGTCGCTGCACTACCATTTCAACATCCCTTCTGAGACCTTCAAGGAAACATTTGCGGAAATAGAGATGGACTGCAACCTCAAACAGGACCACATCCACTCTATCCACAACACGGAGACGCGCACGCCCAGCTACACACTTTGGAACGCCTCTGCAGGTACGGATATTCATGCAAAGGGTCGTAAGATTCTCACTGTAGCCTTCACCGCCCACAACATCTTCAATCGTGCTTATCAACATCATCTAAGTCGTTTGAAGGAAGCCGGCATCTACAATATGGGCCGCAATATCGGCGTGAAAGTCTTAGTTCCTATAGCATTATAATAATATTTGTACACTGAGACACAGTGACACAAAGGAATTTATAAAAAAACTCTGCATCTCCGTGTCTCTGTGTACATTATTATATTTACGATAGTTGAGTAATAAATAAATTAGGAGCTAGGATATAAACCCTAACTCCTAATTATATAATTCTTAATTGAGAATCGGCAAAGCCGACAATTCTTAATTATGAGCTTTGCTCATGATTACAGGCGGCGCCTTAGCAAATGAAGCAAGTTTCTTTGCCTTCGGCTTGCACTGTAATTCTTAATTACGAGCTTTGCTCGTGATTACAGGCGGCGCCTCAGCAAATGAAGCAAGCTTCTTTGCCTTCGGCTTGCACTGTAATTCTTAATTCACCTCATTTCCTCTGGAATCACAGGCATGGCACCATTCTGCGTGCAGACGAAAGCGCTCACCTGAACAGCACGCTTATGAGCCTCTGCCACGGGCTTGCCTTCCAATATGGCAGCACAGAAGCTACCTGTAAAGGAATCACCAGCACCGACCGTATCAGCTACTTCCACCTTCGGTGTCTCTTGGCCGGGTGTGAATACATACGAACCGTTCGTGCCGCAAGTCAACACCAGCATATCGAGATCGTACTTACCCAGAATGAGCCAGCACTTGTTCTCAATGTCCAGACCAGGATAGCCAAACATACGTCCGATGAGCACCAGTTCCTCGTCATTAATCTTCAGCACATTGCAGCGACGCAGCGAAGCCTGAATCACTTCTTTTGTGTAGAACTGCTGACGGAGGTTGATATCGAATATCTTCATGCAGTCGGCAGGCGTGGCGTCCAGGAAACGATGGATGTTCTCACGGCTCACCACATTGCGCTGAGCTAAAGAACCGAAACATACAGCCTTACAGTTGCGGGCCACTTCCTCTATCTCAGGTGTGAAAGGGATATTGTCCCAAGCTACATTCTCCTTAATATCATAAGTGGGAATGCCATCGCCAGAAAGAGTCACCTGAACCGTTCCCGTAGGATATGGCACACGAGGCATCAGGTAGTTGAGTCCGTGCTCCTTCAGCGAAGCTTCCGTCTCGTCAGCGAGCGAATCCTCTCCCAGTGCACTCACGGCCAGCGTATTTTCTTGTCCTAAGAATTGTCCGGCATGATAGGCGAAGTTAGCAGGGGCACCGCCTAATTTCTTACCTTCGGGAAGGCAGTCCCACAGGGCCTCACCCAGTCCTACTACAAAACGTTTTGTTTCCATATTCTTATTCTTTTTTTGGTTATTCTATTTTTTGATCACAGAGACACAGAGAGACCGAGATTTTTCTTTATCAGATATTTTAATTTTTCCTCTGTGTCGCCGCGTCTCTGTGTACTCATTAAATTATCGTTTGATTCTTGGAATATAAGTGAAGAGATAGATCACACCGATAGCCATGATAGCCACGGCACCAGCCTGACCAACGGCATCGCTGGCGAAACCCATCAGCAAGGGGAAGATGGTACCACCGAAGAGACCCATGATCATCAGGCCTGAAACCTCGTTCTGCTTGTCAGGCACATTGAGCACAGCCTCAGAGAAGGCCATCGAGAAGATGTTGGAGTTGCCATAGCCCACGAGAGCGATACCAGTATAGAGCAGGGCCTTCGTGTCGCCCACAAACATCAGTACCATGGCAGCAGCCATCAGCACCACAGAGATGATGAAGAACAGACGGGTCTTCATCACACGGAGGAAGAACGAACCGGTCAAAGCACCAATCGTACGGAAGATGAAATAGAGCGAAGTGGCAAAAGCAGCCTCGTTCAGCGTCATGCCCACCCGTTCCATCAGAAGTTTCGGAGCCGTGGTGTTCGTACCCACGTCAATACCCACATGACACATAATGCCGAGGAACGACAGCAGCACGATAGGCTTGCCCAACAGTTTCAGGCAATCCACGAACTGTTTGCCCAAAGAAGATTCTTCACTCTTCACTTTTAACTCTTCACTAATCGGCGTCACCCAGAGCAGCAAGGCAGCCAGCACACCCACCACGAAGTAAATCAGGAAGAGCACGCGCCAGTTAAGACCAAAGGAAGGAATGGCAGCGGTAGCACCCCACATGGCCAGATAAGGAGCCAGGAAGGAAGCGATGGCTTTCACAAACTGTCCGAAGGTCAACGTAGAAGCAAGGTTCTTGTCGCCGATAATGAGCATGGCCAGCGGGTTTATACTCGTCTGCATCAGCGCATTACCGATACCCAACAGAGAGAAGGCCACCAACATGATGCCGAACGACTCTCCGAAAAGAGGCAGTATCAGCGAGAAAACGGTCACGATAAGCGAGAGCAGTACGGTCTTCTTACGGCCGATCTTGTTCATCAGCATGCCCGTAGGCACGGAGAAGATGAGGAACCAGAAGAACACGAGAGAGGGGAACACATTGGCAACTGAGTCACTCAACCCTAGGTCTTCTTTTACATAATTGGAGGCAATACCTACCAAATCCACGAATCCCATGGCGAAGAAGCATAGCATCACAGGAATCAGGTAGATCGACTTGTTTTGATTTTGAGTCATGATTATTGTAGATTTTTAATTATTATTCATTATACCAGTATTAATTTTTAATTTCGAAGACCTTCGCTTTTCCACCCTTCACCTTCACCTGTGTATAAGGTTCAGTGGGGAACACAAGGTTCGTCATCACCATCTTACCCTCACTGTCGAAGGCCTCGATGCTGCAACGGTCAACGAAGATGCGCAACTGGCGGATCACACCATGCGTAGGAGCTTTGGTTTCTACAGGGAAAGCATCACTAAAGTCGGTGAGTCCACTTTGGGTGCGGTCCATCGTGAAAGTGCGATCAGCCTCATCGTAGTTCATCACGACCTGCTCACCTTTCTTATTAGAGAGCACAATGCTGGCAGATCCTTTCACGTCGACCACTATCTCGCATGTGTTGGTTGGTTTCTTTATCTGTTGTCCACGAGCTGCCATCATCTCAGGCGAAGGAATCGATGCCAGATAGTTCTCGTCTCCATCTCTGAATAGTTTTAGGTCGCGGGGAACAGAGTTAGCAGAACGGAACTGCTTCGTAGGCACCTGGTTGGCATACTGCCAGTTGGACATCCAGGCCAGCGCCACCTTGCGGTTCTCAGGAGCGTTCGAGAACGACACCGTAGCATAGTGATCCTTGCCATAGTCCATCCACTTCGTGGTCTCAGGCTTTGAGTCGCAAACAAACTGATGACCATCAAACATTCCCGTGAAATACTGCGTAGCAGAGCCGCCGAAAGGACCACCGGGATTGATATTCAAAAGGAGAACCCAGGAATTACTCTTTTTCTCATTTTCTCCATTGCTCATTTCCAAGAGATCCGGACATTCCCACACACCGTCATGATTTCCATAACCATGACCGAAGGAACTCTCATATTTCCATTCTTTCAGATTCTTTGAGGAATAGAACTGCACTTCCTGACCAACGGCCAACACCACGATCCAACGCTGAGTACCCTCATGCCAGAACACCTTCGGATCGCGAAAGTCAGGGGCAGCGAAGGTGAGCACGGGATTGCCCGCATATTTCGTAAACGTCTTGCCCCCATCTGTACTGTAGGCGATACTCTGCGTCTGATGTTGACCGGCACTGGTGTACATCGCGATAATGGCATCCTTTCCGAAGCCAGCCGTATTGTTCTTGTCAACTACAGCACTTCCTGAGAAAATCTGCCCTAATGCATCCATCTCAATAGCATCTGGCTGTTGTGTCCAGTGAATGAGATCGGTAGAGATGCTGTGTCCCCAGGTCATGTTCTCCCATTGTGAACCATAAGGATTATACTGGAAATAGAGGTGCCACACCCCGTCCTTATAAAACATACCATTAGGATCGTTCATCCAGGCATAGGCCGGCGTATGATGGTAAGCTGGACGATACTGCTCACGATTAGTCTTGTCGAAAGAATCCGAAAGTTTCAGATCCTTCCAGCACACGAAGTTCTTCACCGATCCCGTCTTGTGGCGGTCGCCATGGAACGTGATGTCCAACAACAGTTTCTCGTTTTCTCCATTCCTCAATCTCTGAATGTCGAGTGGAACGCAATAGTCCACCTTATCCACAGCCAGCCGCACATTGAACGACTTCACGATATGATTATTACAAATCACGTCGATGTGAGCGTTATCCTCTTTCTCCTCTACAGGAATCAGCAGGAAACGCTGTGTGGGATTCACACGGAGCATGGTGTGGGTATCACTCAAATGTTCGGGAGCAACAATCTGTGCCTGAGCAGAAAGGTTTCCGCAAACGAAGGCAGCCATAACGGCAAGGGTTTTTAGTAACTTCATAATTTTGTAGTAATGGATTTTGGTGCAAAGATAAAAGAAAAAGTACTCTAATACTAAAACAAATGTTTCTTTTGCTCACAAAAATGTTACGATGAAACCATTATCACAATCATGAAACAAAATTTCGAAAAAAGGCTTCTCCTCACGGGGAAGCCTTCCAAACATTGTTTTCCTAATAAATACTTAACCTTACCAAATTGCTAAAAACCTAATAGTAATCTGTATAACCTAATCTAATAACTGCATTAACATTCTATCTGGTGCAAAATTACATGATTTTCTACAATCAGACTGTCAGATTTGTTTCTAATGCTAACAAAAAACGTTCATACTTACCAAATACGTTTCAGTGTCCTCACTTTTATCTGACAATCAGCTCCAGACACCTGTACATGATTATAAACAGACTTCGGGAAAACAAGCGTAGTTTGTGACAGGGTGCCATCGCCATTGAGCAGTTCCACGGAACTGCGATCGATATATATGTCGAGTGTCACTTCATTACCGATAACATTCAGCGGAGCACGCATGGTGGGAATGGCAAAAGACCCGTTAAAGTTGATGGCACCTGTGGTAGAAGTACGATGAGCGACGAGTACCTTTTCAGAAGCAACAACCTCGAAAGAGAATTTGTCGTTCGTTGCGTTCGAAAGTGTCACTGTTGAGCCACGGCTAAGAGAAAGGGTAAGTTGCAGATGATAGGCATCACCTTCGGGGAATGCCTGATCGCTGTTAAGTACCTGCCATTCTCCTGCTATCTTTGAGATTTCAGGAATGACACTACTGGAGAGCAATAGTTGTCCTCCTACTTCCTTCAACGAAAGCTCACGGGGCAGAGTCATAGCCGAACGCCAAGGTGTACAAGGCACATTACCAGCATACTGCCAATTGTTCATCCATCCGATAAATAGACGTCGGTCGCCAGTATTGCTCCAGGTTACACCAGCATAGTTGTCCATACCATAGTCCAGCCATAAAGGATATTCACGGTCATCGGCGGTAAAAGTCTTGCCGTCGAAATTTCCAGTGAAATACATCGTACCAGAACCAACCAGCGGACCACCAGGATTCACACTGACAAGCAGTACCCACTTGGAACCTATCTGGATAAGGTCAGGACATTCCCACTGAAGGTCAGGTCTTCCCAAGAGGTCCTTCACGAAGTCGCTCTGATGAACCCATGTCTTCAAGTCAGAAGAAGTCCAGAACTCAATGCCTTTACTCCATCCGCGGGCCAGACACATCACCCACTGCTTTGAGGCCTCATGCCAGAAAACCTTCGGGTCGCGCTGACGGTCGTTGTTGTTCTTGATGACAGGATTCCCCGCATATTTCGTGAAACTCTTGGCTCCATCAGTACTATAGGCTAGCGACTGCTGCTGTCCAACATCACTCGAATGGGTGAATGCTGCTACTATAGCACCTGCACCAAAGCCAGCTGTATTATCCTTATCCACCACAGCAGAACCTGAGAAAATGTCGCCCAATTCATCACGGGTAAGTGCGACGGGCTGTTCGGTCCAATGAAGGAGGTCCGTTGAAGTGGCGTGTCCCCAACTCATGTTTCCCCAATCGTTGCCTTGCGGGTTATATTGGTAAAAAAGATGATAGGTGCCGTCTTTAAAGACCATGCCGTTAGGGTCATTCATCCAGTTTGCAGCTGGTGTGAAATGGATCTGTGGACGGTACTGCTCCTTGTAGTCACTGGTGGCAGGTGGTTGTGTCTCACCGCCGCCACTGGGTTTATCTTCCTGTGTCGTATCGTCGATGAGAGGGTTATAGTCCTGCGTTTTGTCATCACCACCTCCACAACCGACGATAGTAGCCACCACTAAGGTAGCTACCATCGTACTGATAAGACGCATACTGATTTTCATCCTAACGTGTCTTTAGATATTCCAATGAATTTTTCGCAAGCGTCAGCACATTCGACTGATAGATATTGTTCTTCGGATAAGCACTCTTATCGGGTGTTCCGTCAGGATTCTTCATAGAGAACTCGCAACCACCATTACCAATACAGAGTACAGTTCCCTTGAATTCAGTATTGCCTTGCTGAGCCTCCCAAACATTAAGCTGGCTTACCCAGTTAATCTGGCTGTCCCAAGTTCCGAGCGGATAGATACCGTAAGTCTCCGTGATCTGCGTGTAGCAGGCTTCCTCCTGATTGCCGATACCTGTGATGCCACTTGGCAGGTTGAAGGTCAGACAGTTGTGGTCTTCTGTCCATCCCGGACCCTTGAAGGCGATGAGCTTCGTACGTCCATCACCTGTCGGCTCTACGGTCAGCCCCTTGTAAATAGGATGGTTAGAGTGGTCCTTGATGAAACGGCCCTCAGGACTAAGTTGTACGGCCATCTTCCACGTGTCATTGTTGATACCACCAACACCAGTACCAATCGTATGGTCATTATTCTTCATCATGTCGAGGTCCATACGGCCAAGATAGCAAATGTAAGGCATTGCATGACTCCAGAGCAGCAGACTGCCACCGTCCTTATACCAAGCCTTGATAGCGGGAGTTGCTCCGAGCACCACATCAGGCATTGCCCATACAGCATCCTCACCTACACCTTCAAGGTCGCGCATCCAGAAGAGTACGCGGAAACGGTCCACATCTTCTTGACTCTTGATATCACCGAAGTAGAGATATGTTGCTGTAGGATAGTTCTCATGGAGCCAGAGCCATGCTGAAGCTTCGTCATCATCACCATTATCTACAAGTTCTTCGGGGGTCTCATAGATACTGAGGAATCCAATGGCAGTCTTACCGATGCGGAGTGAAGTCTTTGTAGGTAATGAAAGACCTTTCTCGTTGCTTGCAATGACTGTCACCTCCCACACTTCACCGTCCGTCACATTCTCAATGATGAAAGACTCCGCGGATCCTGAAAGTTTCTCAGTGACCGTGCGCTTACCGTTGGTGGCAGTGAGCTGGATAGAGGTGGCATCAACAGGTTTATCCCATTCCACGAGGGCATTATAGCCACTTTCAGTGTCATACTGGCTCATCATCAAGCCCGTTATAGATGTGGCACCTTCGCGAAGGTAACTCTTCACCACACCAGTAGAGAGATTGGTGCCATCGGTCACCTTGAATACATATTCAAAAGGAACATTGGTGGGGACACCATACTGTGTGTAGCTTGTTCCATTAACGACCTCACTGCCGGCGAGCGTACCATTGCGATAGGTTGTCACCTGCATCTGCTGTCCGCTGCCCAGTGCACCCCAAGTCCAAGTGTAATTATCGCCGTTAAGGCTTCCGCTGATCTGTGAGGCATCGGGTGCGTTGAGCACCATCGCCTGGCGGTTGATATCTTTATCCTGGCAGGCAGTCATTGCCAATACCAGTATAGACAATATGATGAATGAAATCTTTTTCATGTCTTTATTCTTAAAATCTTAATTCTTAACTCTTAATTCATCAATTATACCCCTTGTTCTGTGTATAGAGTCCGGGCACATAGTAGAGCTGGATGTAAGGCAAAGGCCAATATTCATTCTTGCCTGTTGTGAAGTGGGCATCACGATAGTACTGGGCATAGGTCTGCCCGTCGTATTCAGAGTTCTGCTCAGTCTCAAAGAAGCTGTTCAAAGTCTTAGAGGCAATACCCCAGCGGCGCAAGTCAAAGAAGCGATGATTCTCCATAGCGAGTTCCAGACGGCGCTCCCACTGCAGACACTGACGAGCCTGTTCCTTGGTCTGGAAGTAGCTGTTTGGATAGAGCGCGATGTCGCATTGATTAGCAGCATAGCCGATATGCTTGGCAACTGAGTTCTTTGCACGCAGGCGGATGTCGTTAATAATGTTGCGGGCTTCTTCCAAACCACCGGTCTCAATCAGAGCTTCTGCACGCATCAGCATCACATCAGTATAACGGAACACATAGTCGTTCATGGCAAATGCTTGCCAGGGGTTGTCGAAGGTCTCACCCTTTGAACGCTGTGGCACTTCCTTCAAAGAAGCATAGTAGCCATAGGTGTTAGGTGTACGTGAGTTGTCCTTCGTCATCGTATAGGCAACCTCATATTTATATGGGAAAGTAGGCATACCCACGGTGTGGAAGAGTCTGGGATCCCATTTCTGATCGGTAGGAACACCATTGATAGGATAGTCAATGGTCTTGTTGTAATCGTTGAACATGGGCAGACCATCCTTGGTCTTGAAGGCATTCACAAGATTCTGTGAAGGTTTGTGGAAATCCCATCCACATGACCAAATACCCCAGCAACCGTTCAGCATGTTCGACCAGTTGGCACGACCGAAACGGGTGTTATCATCTTTATAGTCAGAGTGCTGCACAGCGAATACGCTCTCTTTAGAGTTCTTATATTCGGGCAAGAAGATGTCACCATAATCCTCAAGATAGCCATAGGAAGAATTTTTCACCACGTTAGTATACTCCAGCACCTTCTGCATATATTGCTGGTTGATGTGGCTCACGCCTGTTTCGCTCTCATAACCGTTACCCCAGGCCAGTGTCAGATAGCATTTTGCCAGGTAAGCAGCTGCAGCAATCTTATTGGCACGTCCACCGTCATTCATCTTTTCGGGGAGTACTTTGTAGGCAGCCTCAAAGTCGGCAATCACCTTATCCATGAGTTCCTCATGAGTGAAGGCATTGTTAGGAGTCTGCTCCTCAGAGTGTGCCTTATAAACTTCTTCATCAATCCAAGGCACCTGGTTCCAAAGCTGGATAAGCTTGAAATAGAAGTGTGCACGCAGGAAACGCACCTCACCTTCACGAATCTTAGTTGTCTCTGCACCGAGTTTATCTTCACCATACTCAGCCAGTGAAACCAGAGCACGGTTGCAGCGACTCACGGAGCAATAGAGATGATACCATAGTTCGTCCATGTGGTCAGGAGTAGAAGCCGTCAATGTGGACCACACCTCCACAGAGTGATAGTTCGTATCAGTAGTACCCGAACCGCCTTTCAGTGCATCGTCACTGGAGACATCGGCATAGGGCCAAAAGTTGAAAGGATAAGTGTACCAGTCATCGCCGAGTTTGGCATAAGCGGCAGTAACCATTTCGTCAGGCTGGCTCATGGCCAGGTCTTCGTTGATGACACCACGGGGCTCCACCTCGATAAAATCGTCACAAGAGGTAAGAAGAAGACCTGCAGAGAAGGCGAACACACCTAAAGCCACCACGTTTTTGAATATATTGCTTAATTTGTAGTTCATAACTTTCTTGTATTTACAATTTCTCATTTTCTGATTTTCTCATTTTATTTATTTCAATCAGAATCCTACCTGAAGTCCGAATGAGACAGAGGTACTGTTAGGATATGCCCAGTTGGGGTTCTCCGGATCAGAGCAGGTCAGGCTGCTGCTCTTGATGGTGAGCAGGTTATGACCAGAAATAAATACGCGGGCACTGCTCATCTTTACCTTGTTGAGGAGGCTCTGAGGCAGGTTGTACCCCAACTGCACCTGACGGAGTTTAGCATAAGAACCATTCTCCACGAAATAACTTGAGGCGCGGTTTTCAGCACCCACATTGTTGGTAGTCAGGGCAGGAATCAACGAACCGGTATTGGCGGTTGTCCATGCATCCAGCATGCGGTTACCCTTGTTTGAACCAGCATCAGTAATACTGTAGAAGTCAGTCTGGAACTTCTGATTGTTATAGACATCTACACCAGCAACACCCTGCCAGAACATCGAGAAGTCGAAGTTTTTATAACTCAGTTCCACGTTCAGACCCCAAGAGAAGTTGGGAACGGGATTGAATATCCAATCCTGGTCTTGCTCGTTGATGACACCGTTACCGTCGAGATCAGCATACTTCAGACCACCCACACGCGCGTTCTCCTGACCACTGGCAAGCACATCTTCACGGCTCTGGAAAAGTCCGTCAACCACATAACCTACTATTGAACCGTAAGGTTTCTTTGCCTCCACGAGGTTCTCCTTGGCAGTGTGTACATATGATCCCGTTGTTGTCTCAGGAAGATAAGTCACCCAGTTGCGGAAGAAGTCCAGGTTTCCATTGATGTTATATTTCAGTCCATAAGCTGTGGTGTGGCGATAACCGAGGGCAAACTCCATACCCCAGTTCTTAAGAGAAGGACCATTCAACCAAGAAGCACCACCTTCACCCATTGAGCCGAGATAGGCAGGATTAATGAGCATGTCCTTCACCTCTTTAATATAAGCATCCGCTGTTCCGTAGAGAGAATTGTTGAAGAAGGTGAAGTCAAGACCTACGTTATACTGCTCAGTGGTCTCCCATTTCAAGTCGTCGTTCTGAGCTTGTGTGGCACGATAGCCCGATGGGAAGATACCAGATCCCTGCAGATAGAGGTCGTAGGCTGTTGACTCGTTGCGCTCACCACCATAGGTAGCTGCATAGAGACCATATCTGGCATAGTTGGAAATAGCCTGGTTACCAGTCTGTCCCCATGAAGCACGCAGTTTCAAGTCGTCAATCCAATTCTGGTTCATGTGCTGTGAGATACGATAACCAAGCGTGAAGGCAGGGAATGTACCGTATTTATTGTGCTCACCAAAGCGTGAAGAACCGTCGCGGCGGATAGTGAATGAAGCCAGCAGCAAGTCTTTCCAGTTATAGTCCACCTTACCGAAGAAAGAGAGCAGGCGGTAGCCTTCCTCAATACCAGAGGCGCGTTGTGTTCCTGTAGCGGCATTGGGCCACATGTAGTTATAGTTCTCAATGGCATACATCTGAGCGTATGAGGAGAAGTCGTCGCGGTTCTGCTTGTGAAGCTCCACACCAGCAAGGAGGTTGAAAGTATGCTGGTTAGCCAGTACGAAGTTATAGGTAGCGGTGTTTGACCACGTCCACTTCATGTCGTTGCCCTGAGAAACAGTTGATGAAGGTGTAGAGTTGTTCACCACGTCAGAGTGCCAGGTATAAGTCACACTGTGAATGAAACCAGCATCATAGTCGATACCGAAACTTGAACGGAGTGTGAGGCCTTTGACGGGAGTGATGTTAACGAAGGCGTTACCGAAAATACGCCAGATCTTCAAACGGTTGTCACGGTTGTGATAGAGCTCACGCAATGGGTTCTGACGGTCACTCATACCACCCACAGGACCAGAGAAAGTCACGCCATCTTCTTCATATACAGGAAGAGTTGGTGACATCTTCAGAGCATTCTCCAGCGGCTGGATATCCACTTGATCAGAATAGGTAATCGTCACATTCTCACCGATGGTGACCAGCTTATTAACTTTGAAACTGGTGTTCACACGTCCTGAGAAGCTCTCGAAGTCCGTATATTTCAAGATACCGTCATTCTTTTTGTAACCGAAAGACACCAAGGCGGAAGACTTATCGGTAGCATTCGAGATAGAAAGGTCGTAGTTCTGCATGAAACCCGTACGTGAAATCTCATCAAGCCAGTCAGTATCGCTGAAACGCATCGTTCTCTTGGAGTTCAGGAAACCATCGTAGAGACCGTTCACGGTGAACTGTCTCATTTGTCCTGTAGCTGGATCATAAGCCTGAATGGGAATACCAGCACTGGCGTTGAGGTTCAGACCATAGTTCGAAGCATAAGCTACGGGATCAAGACCATCGTTCATAGCAGCCTGAGCCATTGCAATAGCATACTCGCTGCTGTTCATCAGCTTCATCTTTGACTGATTATTGTAGAATTGGGCAGTGAGGTTGGCAGAGAAGTCCACCTTTAGCTTGTCGCCCTTCTTTCCCTGACGGGTAGTAATGATAATCACACCGTTTGCAGCGCGCGAACCATAAATAGAAGCAGAAGCAGCGTCCTTCAACACCTGCATCGACTCAATGTCGTTCATATTCAGTGTGTTCAGATTTGTGGTCGTAGGCACACCGTCAATGATAAAGAGAGGATCCTGAGAAGAATTAAACGAACCAATACCACGGATACGTACCGTACCGGCACCTACAGGTGAACCGTTGCTGGTAATAGTCATTCCTGGCACCTTACCCTGCAAAGCACGCATGGGGTCGGTATCCGATGAAGACTTCAGTTCATCCGTCTTCACCACAGCCACCGAACCTGTCAGGTCAGCCTTACGCTGGGTTTGGTAACCGGTCACCACCACTTCAGCAAGCTCCGAGGCAGTCTCCTTCAGTTGAATTTTCACACCGGGAGTGGCGGGCACCTCAATGTTGTCGTAGCCGATGTAGCTCACTACGAGCGTAGCACCCTCGGCCACTTTCAGCTTGAAGTTTCCGTCCAGGTCGGTAACGGTTCCGTTACTTGTCCCCTTTTCCTTCACAGTGGCACCGATGACACCCTCGCCGAGCTCATCAACCACCGTTCCCGTAATTTCCGTTTGCGCGTACATACATATAGTACCCGCAAAGATGAGCATGACGCTCATGAGGAATCTCTTCAATTTTTCCATGTACTTTTGCGTTTTTTAGTTAATAGATGCGTAAAAATCTACCGCAAAAGTAGTAACCAAATGCGCAAAAGGCTGATATTTATCGTTCTATCACTATGAAAAATGATTCATGTTACAATTTTGACACAGTCTTTATGAATATTGATATATGTCAAGGACTACACTTCGACATAGAGTTTTTCTACATAGAGTTTTTTTGACATAGAGACATAGAGATATTTGAAGACAAATAGGCAGCAAGTTGCCGGTTCAAAGTTGAAGATTTAAGGTTCAAAGTTTAAGGTTTAAGGTTTAAAGACAACAGGTTTTCCTGTTATCAGTTAAAAGTGAAGAAACAAAAAAAGCCAAACCTTGATAGACAAACAGCGAACGATTCCCGCTGACGTTGACTCCCTCGATTTGGACTCTGTTCACTCCGCCCGGAAGTCCATGGGCAGCTTGCCATATTGTTTCTTGAAGCAGCTGGTGAAGTAGCTGGGAGTGCTGAAGCCCACCTCGTAGGCAATCTCCGACACCGTCTTCGTGGTACTGTTCAGCAGCACCTTTGCGCGCTCCAGGCGCATCTGCTTCAGCAGGTCCACGGGCGAGAGGCCAGTAAGCACTTTCACCTTTCTGTATAGCTGCACGCGGCTGATGCCCAGCTCGTCACCCAGGTCGTCCATCTTCAGTTTCGGGTTTGCCATCCGCTCCCGCACCACGTTGCGCAGCTGGTCGAGGAACAGCTTGTCCTGGGTGGTCAGCTTCACCTGCTTGTCCTCCTGCTGTCCTTCCTTGAACAGCACCTGCAACTGCTGTCGGCTGCGCAGTAGGTTGTCTATGCGGCTGATGAGCAAATCGGCACGGAAGGGTTTCGTCATATACGCGTCGGCCCCGTGCTCGTAGCCCTCCATCTGCTGAATCTCGGTGCTGCGGGCCGTCAGCAGGATCACGGGGATATGACTCGTGATGAAGTCCTCCTTCAGGTTCTTACAGAACTGCAGGCCGTCCATAACCGGCATCATCACGTCCGAGATCACGATGTCGGGTACACTCTCACGCGCCAGTTTCAGGCCGCTCTGCCCGTCGGGAGCCTCCAGCACGTAGAAGCGCGACGCCAGCAGCGTGCGCAGGTAGCGGCGCATGTCGGCATTGTCGTCCACGATCAGAATGTTCGACAACTCGTCGGTGTCCTCCTGCTTCAGCATGCCTAGGTGCTCCTTCTCCACGATGGCCGCCGACAGCTGTGCGGCCTCCTGAGCCGTGGCGTCGTCAACGGAGGGCTTGCTCGTGTCCTTACCGAAGTTCAGCACGTCTGACAACACGTTCTCCATCTGGCTGATGTTCCGCTCGGTAATCTCCAGCAGTTCCAGGTCGTCGCCCTTCACCGCCTTCCGCTGCAGCAACTGCCTCACGGGCCCCGCTATCAGTGTCAGCGGCGTCTTCAGCTGATGGCTCGCATTCGTGAAAAATAGCTTCTGCTCCTCGTTCAGCGCCTTCTGGCGGCGGTGGGCGGCACGTATCTGCACCACGCCTCGCCATGTCAGCACCACGGCAGCGATGAGCAGCGCAATCACCGCCACGGCAGCCCATATAATCTTGTTCTGCGCGTTATACAGGCCGAAATACTCCTCCAGCTTGTCCTGAATCGTCACCAGGTCCGTGCTCCGCTGTTTCAGCTCGTTGCTATATAGCGACACCATGCCCACATTCTCGGGCGTGATGACCATGCTCTTCAGGAAGTTGTTGCGCTCGTAGGGCTTCCCCTCCAGGATGTCGAGAGCCAGCCGCACAATCTTCTCTCCTTGCGTGGGATAGACACACGTCGCCGCCAGCCATCCCTGCTCCACGCCCTCGATGCCCTCGCCCGGACCGGGCAGACCATCCACGCCGATGATCTTCACCTGCCCCTCCAGTCCTGCGTCCTTCACCGCCCACGAGGCACCGCGCGCCATGAAGTCACTATGGCAGAACACCACGTCGGGCCGCCTGTCGCTCTTCAGTGCCTCCCTCATGATCGTGTCCGTGCGGTGGTCGTCCCAGTTGCTGAAGATACACTCGTAGTTCACGCCCGGATGCTGCGCCATACCCTCCTCGAAGCCCTTGTGGCGGTCGCGCGAGGGCGACGTGCTCTGCAGGGCGGTAATCTCCAGCACATTGCGGTTCGCCGTCTGCGCAGCCAGCTGGGCGGCACAGGTGGCAGCCAGTCTGCCCACCGCCACGTTGTCGCCGCCGATGAAAGCCGTATAGTCGTCCGTGTCGGCCTTGCGGTCGAACAAGATCACGGGGACACCGCGCTCCTTGGCGTGCCTCAGGGCGGGAGCCACCTCCTCATACTCATTGGGAGCCACCACCAGCAGGTCCACACCGCCCATCGACAGGCTGTCTATCTGCCTCACCTGCACGTCAGAGCGGTCGAAACAGTTCAGGATCTCCACCTCCACATCCTCCTCAAAAAGATGCTGGGCAGCCATCAGCTCGTTGTTCAGCTGGGAGCGCCAGTTGCCCGCCGAGCACTGTAACACTGTGATATGGTAGCGCGGACCCGAGTTGCATGCCGTCAGCAGCAGCGTCACACTATATAATATAATTAAGGTGTAAAAACAGTTTTCGCATAGTGTCTACTCTTCGTAATATGAACAAGCATTCCTTTACGGCTGCGAATATACGAAATAATTCTGAAACTCCCAAATAAAAACACAAGAACGGGGAAGAAGCCCAGAAACGCGATGGTTTCTGTTTGCTTCCTCCCCGTTGTTTTCCGTAACGAGTATTAATAATGCTTATCTATTGTGCGTCGGACGGCCAGATGGATGCCATGGGCCACACGTCGAGGGTATAACGGGTGCCTGGCTGCTGGGCAAAGAACTCGAGACCGGTATGGTCGTCAGCAGCGAAGGTGGCGAGCGAGAATACGCTTGTGCCATCCTCGGAGAAGATCTCCACAGAGCACTTGTCGACGAAGACGCGCAGCCGCAGCTGTCCGTCGCGGGGCGCCACACGGGCATGACAGGTGTGCTCGAACTTGGTCATCTCGAAGTCGGCAACTTGGGTTCGGTCGACGACGAGCGAGTGGCTGTCGACGTCGTAGGTGACGACGAGTTTGCGCCCGCCTCCCACACAGAGGTTCATTCCGAAGGTGCTGCCAGGGGTGGCATCGAAGGACACCTCTGCCTCGTAGACATTGGCGAGCTGGGGGACGTCCTTGACGGCGGTGCGCCCTGCCTTCAGGCGGCCGGCATAGTGCTGGCGGGCGCCGCGCAGGGAGGTGAGGTCGCTCTTAGGGCGCTGCACGAGGCGCCATCCGTCGGGGGTGTCGCGGAGCGACAGCTCACGGGGAATGGACCAGAAGCCTTTGCCGTAGGTCATGGGCAGGTCTCGGCAGTAGCGCCAGTTGGACATCCAGCCCATGGAGTAGACACGGCCGCCGAGGGCGTTGTCGAAGTCCTTGAAGGTGCGCGAGGCATAGAAGTCGGGACCGCAGTCGACATAGACGCCTGTCTCCTGCTTGAGTCCCTCGGCATGGAAGGTGCGCCCGTCGAAGTCACCAACGAAATACTGCTCGTTGTCCCAGTCGACGGAGACGACGAGCACCCATTTCTCCTGTCCTGCCTTAGGCCCGTTGTCGATCTTGAGCTTGAAGAAGTCGGGGCACTCGAAACAGCGGTAGGTGCGCCCGGCAGGACCGAAGTCGCTGAGCCACGTCCACTGTTTCAGATCGGGAGAGACATAGAAGGCAACCTTGCTCTCGAGGGTCTTGCTGACGACCATGAGCCACTGGCGGCTGTCTTCGAGCCAGATGACGGTGGGGTCGCGGAAGTCCTCGTAGCCGATGTCGAGCACGGGGTTGCCGTTGTAGTAGGTGAACGAGCGTCCGTGGTCGTGGCTGACGGTGAGTCCCTGCGACTGGTTCTTGCGAGCCGCATCGTGGAGGGTGAGACAGGCGATATAGGCATCGCTGCCGAAGCCGGCGGTATTCTGCGGGTCGGCGACGACGCAGCCTGTCCAGCAGCCCAGTCCCTTAGGCACATCGCGGTGGACATGGCGGCTCACCTCGTTGAAGTGGATGAGGTCGGCAGACTCTGCACAGCCCCACCAATAGCAGTGGTACTTGCCCTCGTAGTAGAGGTATCCGCAGGGGTCGCTGATCCATCCGCGGCGGGCGCTGAAATGGTATTGGTTGCGGTAGTGCTCGTGGTAGGCGGGCTCGTTGGACTCCGGGAAGGCGACTGGCTGAGAAAAACATTCTGATGGCAGCCAGGCTGCCATCAGAATGAAGGTAGATATAACTATAACCTGAAAAAAACGCATCGTCTGATTGGGTTTAGTTATATGTGGGGACGGCGGCTTAATAGGCCGACACCTTGACGTTGCTCACGGTGATGCTGCCGCCATAGTTGTTGATGGACCAGCAGTTTTTCTGGATGCCGTAGATGCGCTGTGTGTAGGCGCAGACATCGTTGATGTAGAGCGTCAGAACAGAGTTGTCGGTATAGATGTCGATGTTGTAGACATTGTCAGCCGGTCGCGTGAAGTTGTAGCCGTCGGCAGCCTCGATGAAGCCCTTGCCTTCCTCACCCTCCTGTTCGAAGTTTATCTTGCGGCCGTCTTCCCACTCGGGATTCACAACCATCGTATAGTACTTCTTGGAGTCGGTGCCGCGAACGAACGATACGCCGAACTTGTCCCAGTTGTTCGAAGTCTTTACGGTAAACGAGATATGATTGCAGGTGCCCAGACGGTTGTAGAGCACATAAGCATCGTCTCCCGTCAGCGAACCATTGCTATAACCATTAGAAGCCATGACAGACACTGATGCCTCTTTATTATACTTAGCGGCCATAGCGGGAACAGCTCCTAGAGTCAGCGTACCGTCGGCGTGCTGGATAACCTTGTGGCATACCAACGCACCCGACCATGCCGGTTCGTTGCCGTCGCCAGCACCAACATTCGTATTCTTCTCGTGGATGTCAGCACCTATGCGGTAGGGACACCATCCCCAGATATATCGGTCGGTACCGTTCGAGGCTGTTTTGGCTGCATAGAAGGCACGGGTGTCGAGTACGCCCTCATGACCATCCTTGGGCCAGTTGGCGCCAGGGTCATTGAAGCAGGCCTTCAGGGCTTCAAGAGAGGGAGCCATCATATACTTCACCTTTCGGCTCCAACTTGTTTTGTAAGCCTCGCTATAGACCATGTACCACCAGTTGCCCATCTTGAATATATCGGCGCACTCCAACATGCGGTCCCAAATCATGGGAAACGAGCCTACATGCTCCCAATTCTTCAAGTCGCTGGACTTGAACTCAGCAAACTTCAGCTTTGAGGAGATAACCATGTGCCACAGGCCATCGTCAGCCTTGAATACCTGTGGGTCACGGAAATCGTTGGCATCGTAGCCAAAGTCGGTTCCCTTCAGTGTCCAGATATAATCCTTGGTCCACGTCTTGAAGTCGGCCGATGTGGCGCGCATCACCACCTCACGGTTTTTACAAAGCGGGTTATGACCCGTATAATAGATGTAATAAAGCTGATCACTCTCGTTATAGACTGCACAACCAGTACCCAGGGCTGCATCCTGTTCAGATGTCGAAGTTCCGGTGGGCAATACCTCACCCAATGAGGTGTAGTTGGCACAGTCCTTCGTTGCGATGCCCCAGAAAGGATGATAACAAGCTCCATTGTTGTCGTATTCCTGCAAATAAAGCACCTTGAACTCGCCGGCCTTTTGGTCGAAGAAAGGCATAGGATCGCCACAACGACCGATTGCGGGCATGTAATAGGTGTTGAAACCAGCATCATCGGTAGGAGTAAATACGGTCGCAGTGCCAGCCCAGTCCTTCGATGGGTCGGGTCCGTAAGTATCTTCGCTACAACTTGTCATGGCTGCAGACATACCACAGCATACGAAACAAGCAGAAAGGATATACATGATTGTTTTCATAACCATTATTTCATTAAGTGATTAAATGCATTCTGAGTCATAATCTCGATGTTCTTGTGGAACTTCTCGGTATAACCGGGCTCATAGGTATAGGAGTACCAGTCGTAGCAGCCAGAACCGATACAGATGATTCCACCCTTGCCATCCTTAGCAGGATACTCCCAGGCTACGACAGCACCGTCACCGCCAACGCCCAGAATCTTTCCTCCTGTACGTGTTTCCCAAGCGGCATGGTTGTCGTAACCACCCCAGTCGGTACCAATATGATACTGAGCAGTAGAGTTGGTGATGTGGTAACCAGCATCTGTGCAGTAAACCTCCTGTGGGTTGTCACCTTGTACAAGACCTTGCCACATAGGATGATTATTCATACCGTCGAAGATGCGGAATGACCATGGGCCGCCACAAAGTTCGGCACCATCCTCGTCCTGGCCCCAACAGTTGTTAGGTGTGGTCCACTCGTCATCACCAGTCGCTCCGATGAACGATGGCAGATTGGTGGCATAGCGGGTGAGGAAGAATGCCCCGCCATTCTCATAATACTTACGAAGCTGGTTGACGGCAGACAATGCGTATGGTGCCTTGGCCACAAACTGGTCATGACCATCCACACCTCCATTGAAGTGGTAGTGCCACCAAATAACCTTACATTCTGAGAGGTCAACGGTATTAGCCTCTACATCTGCAAACGAAGCATAGAGCGTACCTGGCACATTGCCCAGCATCCACTGGCAAGCTGTCTTGGCTTCAGGATCGAGATCGTTCATTGAACTAGGTTCACCGATAAAGAGGGCCTTTGGCTTGTCGATGGCAATGACTTTGACAGTATAGGTTGCTTCAGCCGAGTTGTTCTTTACCGTATATGTGACAGGATTTGTGAAATCCTGAGCCACACCAGAAGCAGGCGTAATCGAAGCATTCTGGCTATAGACAATAGTTGGCACAAGGCTTGTCAAACCAATAGAACCTGGCACATAGACCGTGATGGTTTTGGCCGTCTGATCGATGGTTCCCTGATAGATATCGTTGATGACGAACGAGGTGATACGAGCCTCATCGTGGAGTACACTTAGTGTCCAGTTCAAGAACACGTCGCCGTTCTTAACCTTCAGCACCTTGGCAGCATCCAGATTCAGTGTCTCACCCTGCTTCACATTGCACGAGGCACCATTTGAGATGGAGAGTTTTGTCACCTGCATGGCAGATGTTTCGTATACTTCAGGCAGACGGACAACGATGCTACGAGAAGCCAAGTTGATAGTTCCCTCATAATTGTCGAGTGCAATAGACTCAACCATGCAGTCACCGCTCAACTGTAGGTCGCTGACGTTGTCGTCGGAACACGACCAAAGACCGCAGACGATGCAGAGGGCGCAGAATATATTTATAATCTTTGTATTCATAACTTCAAATGTCTAATTGTTTATTACCAGTTACCAATGTTCTGAGTATAATGGCCATTAGAGGCGGAAATCTGTTCAAAAGGTATGGGCAGATACTCATCCTTATTGGCAGTGAAGTGTGCATTTCCATAGATAGCGCAATTGTCAATCTCCTCGGCATAGTATTTATTGAGCACAGTGGCAGCATCACCCCAGCGCACGAGGTCAAAGAAACGCTCACACTCCATACCCATCTCCAGACGACGTTCCATCTTCACTATCTTAACAGCCTGTTCCTTCGTGTACGAACCCTTGTAATTGGCAATGTACATCTTCACACCATACAGACTCGGGTAGTTGCTAATCATCTGGGTGCTGGAGGCTGCACGTGAACGAATCTGGTTCACCAAAGTGATAGCCTCTGCAGACTGTCCCAGTTGGGCATAAGCCTCAGCACGCATTAGCAGCACATCAGCATAGCGGAACACGATACGGTTCATGGATGATGCCCAATAGGAACCCTTGATAAGATAAGAGTCGATAAGCGCTGGATCGACATTCTGTTTCAGTGAAACATGATAGCCATAAAGACCGTTGGAACGACTCCAAATGCTCGTTTCTTCCATCATGAAATTTTTGTTGAACATATAAGGAAGACCAGGCATACCAACGGTCAGGAACAGACGTGGGTCGGCATTATCACTGGCCTTGTCATAGTCCTTGGCGTTAAAGGTATCGAGCAGAGGCAGACCGTCGGCTCCCGTGCGATAAGCATTAACCAGATTTTGCGATGGTTTGTAGAAGTCGCAACCGCCATCGGTAGCTCCTGGGATGTTTGGGGGGATCAAGCCGTAGCTCCAGTTCAGGTTACCATATGTAGAACCGTCGTTGCGAGAATACTGGATAGCCCACAGGCTCTCAATACCATTCTCATACTGTTCCTCAGGACGGAAGTTGTTATGGAAATCACTCTCCAGGCCATAGTTGGTATAGAGTGAAGGATTGGTAAACTCAATAACCTTCTCCAAGTCTTGCTGGTTAATGCTGGTCACCTGGTTTGAAGAAGCCTCATCCTGATGATAAGCTTTATAGAGATAAACCTTAGCCAGGAAAGCGGCTGCGGCAGCCTTGGTGGGGCGACCCTTCTCTACCTGTGCTTGTGGCAAGGTGTTATATGCCTCCATCAGGTCGTCGATAATCAGTTGCCAACCTTCATCGTTCGAATATGTACGGTTAGACAGCGTGTTATACTCCTCGTATGTGAGATTCTCGTTCTCTACGAAAGGAATGTTCTTGTACAGGCGTTTCAACAAGAAATGACCATAGGCGCGCAAGAACTTCATCTCTGCCAGACGCTGTTGCTTCATGCTGAAACTGTCATCGCAACTATTGAGCAGGGAAATAGCACTGTTCACACGAGACAGACTGTTGTATAGTCGTACCCACATATCGTTGATGTTCCAGTTTGTGGTCAACACGCCCTGTTGAACCTCCAACTGATGGAACACGTCGCCATCACTCGTTCCGCTACCACCTTTATAGGCATCGTCTGAGCGTACATCAAAGTTCCACATAGAGAACGAAGAGTTGATATCTTCTGCAGTTGTGAAGATGGCATAGGCGGATACCGCCATGGCTTCAGCATTCTCAGCCGCCTTCACTTGATCATCGCTAAGCGTTCCCTGTGGCGTATGCTCGTCGAGGAAGCTATCACAACTGGCAAGTCCGCAAATGACAAGCATTGCATATATTATATTGAATATCTTTTTCATGATTGCTGCTGTTTTAGAATGATACATTGAGTCCGAAAGTCACGTTAAGAGGAATAGGATAACCAAAGTTTGCGTTCTCAGGATCAACTCCTGTGAAACTCTTGGACTTGATAGTCAACAGGTTCTGGGCTGACACATACATGCGCAGACGCTGCATATACAACTTCTCAGCAATGTTTTTGGGGAAATTGTAACCCAGCTGTATGGTACGCAACTTGGCATATGAGCCGTTCTCCACGAAGAAACTGGAGACTCGCTTCTCATTGTTATTGTCCATCGTGCTTATAGAAGGAATATTTGAGTCTGGATTATTTGGGCTCCATGCATCGAGCAGACGACGACCCTTGTTCAGATTCGAAATGTTCAGACCACTCCAGAGGTCGGTCTCCTTCTTTAAGTCACTGATTACGTCAACACCCTGTACACCTTGCCAGAACATGGTGAAGTCCCAGTTCTTGTATTGCAGGTAGATGTTTACACCCCAAGTGAAGTCAGGTACTGGCGAGTAGATCCATTTCTGGTCCTTCTCGTTGATCACTCCGTCATCGTTCAAGTCTTTCCAGCGAATACGTCCCAGTGCGGCACCGTTCTGAACGGCGTGGTTGTCAATCTCTTCCTGGCTCTTGAAGATACCATCAAAGACATAGCCTACCTGAGCACCCATGGGATGACCGATGACCGATTCTACACCGTTACCGCCAAATGTACCCTTGGCTGCTATGGTCTCAGGGAGTTTGGTCACCTTGTTACGATAGGTACCAATATTTCCTGCTATATCATATTGGAAAGCACTGATTTTACCACGATAGCCGATATTCAACTCCATACCCTTGTTCTCCATCTCACCGGCGTTGATCCACTGACTGCTACCTTCACCCATCACACCGATACCTGGCATATAGACCAGAATGTCCTTGGTTTTCTTGAAGTACCATTCAAACGAACCGTAGAGGCTATTATGGAACAGTCCGAAGTCGAAACCAAAGTTGGTCTGCGTAGTAGTCTCCCACTTCAGGTCATCATTGCCTAGCTGGTCACGTTTGAAACCGCTGGGCAGCGTCTGGCCGCCGTTAGTTCCTGCTATATCATAGCTAGTACCATAGCTCTGTCCACCAAAACCGGCCTCACCATAGTTACTTACATAGAGTGTGTAGCGGGCCAGATTTGAGATCTCCTGGTTACCGGTCTGTCCCCACGATGCACGCAATTTCAAGTTATCCAGCCAAGTCATCTCCTTCATGAACTGTTCTTCGCTGATACGCCAACCGGCACTCACTGATGGGAATGTGCCATAGCGGCTGTTCTTACCGAAGCGGCTTGAACCATCATGACGCAGTGTGAAACTGGCCAGATAGCGGTCGTTATAAGTATAGTTCACCTTTCCAAAGAATGAGGTGAGCGTGTAGCCTTCGCCCAAGCCGTACGCCTCAGCCTCTCCGACACCGGCATTCGGCCACATATAGTCAGGATTCAGCAACATATAGTCATACTTCTTTCCGCTGAACCATTTGTCATCCTCACGGTTCAGCTCCACACCAATCATGGCGTCGGCACGGTGCTTGCCCTTCTCCAGATTATAGGTGGCAATGGCATTCCACATCCATTTGGTCCAGTGCTCCTGCTTGGCCTCAACTGCATTAGTCGAGTTAGCTACGGTACCCTCGGTTACAGGGTAGGTGAAAATGCGCTGTTCCTTTTGTGCATAGTCCAGACCGAAGGTTGACTTGATATTGAAATTCTTGAAAGGATTGATATTGATATATGCATCTCCGAAAGTGCGCCAATAGGTGTAGCGGTTGTCGCTGTTTCGCTGCAGACGGGCCACAGGATTTTCACGGTCGGGATAACCACCCACCGGACCAGCAAAGTCGCCATCACGGGTATAGACAGGCAGTGAAGGATTGAACTGCAATACGTTCTCCAGGAATCCTCCAGGAGCCTGTACCTCATTCGTACGGTTCAACGTGAAATGCTCACCCACCGTTACCAAGTTGCGGTCGCCAATCTTCACCAATTTGTATTCCGTATTTATACGGGCCGACAGGCGCTCGAAATCAGACTGTTTGATTATACCCTTATTCTTGTAATAGCCTAATGAGAAGAATGACGAACCTTTTTCCGAACCATTACTCAGCGACACATTATACTGTTGGATCAATCCAGTGCGTGTCGTCTGGTTAAACCAGTCGGTATCGGCGGCAGGTGTCGTTCCGGCTGCATCCAGATACTTACTCATGGAGATACCGTTCAGGACGGGAATTCCCTGCTGGTTGTATGTCCAGTCATAGCGATAGCCAAGTCCATTAGCATTGGGGTCCAATCCGTCGTTCACGTAACCCTGCCACATCACCTGTCCGAACTCTTTGGCGTTCAGCACCTCCATCTTATGGACATATGTCTGCATAGCAACGCTGGCATCAAGGTCAATCTTGATTTTTCCGTCCTTGCCACCCTTAGTGGTGATAATAATCACACCATTGGCGGCTCGCGAACCGTAAATTGAAGCTGAAGCTGCATCTTTCAGCACCTGAATCGACTCGATGTCATTACCGTTCAGTTCGTGCATGCCAGCCTTGGTGGGTACACCATCAATAATGTAGAGCGGATCGTTGTTGTTCAGCGTGCCGATACCACGGATACGTACCGTTGCACTGCCTGAGGGCGAACCATCGGCTGCAATGTTCATACCAGGCACACGACCTTGAAGAGCCTTGATAGGGTTGTTCTCGTTCTGTTTGGCCAGTTCATCGACGCTTACGGTCGAAACGGCACCAGTCAAGTCGGCCTTACGTTGGGTAGTATAACCCGTCACCACCACTTCCTGCAACTGCTTGCTGTCTTCTTTCATAGCAACCTCCATACCATTGGCAGCAGGGAGCTCCTGAGTCAGATAACCCACATAACTGAAGACCAGCATCTTGCCTGCCTCCACCTTGAGTTTGAAATTACCGTCGAAGTCGGTCACTGTACCATTCGTAGTGCCCTTCTCCATCACCGTAGCACCAATGACTGGGCCAAAAGCGTCAGTCACCGTACCAGTAATCTCCTGTTGCGCGTACATTATAGTACTGAGCAGCAGGGTCAGGAAACTGAGTAAAAATCTCTTTTGTTCCATTTGCTTGTTTGTTTGGTTAGTACTCTATTAGTAATTATTCGGTCTAAAATTTTGCCACAAAAGTAAATGGAATACAAAATAGCGGATAAAACGATTGTTTCAAGGGATAAAAAAAATCGTTCATGTAACATTTTTGTTGTTAAATGAACGATTTTTATGAGTGAGAGCATCATTATTTCACCTCACCGGGCAAGACTCCAAACTCATCTTTAAAGCACTTTGTGAAATAGCTCGGTGAGGAAAATCCGACATCATAGGCCACTTCCGAGACGTTCTTACTACCTTGAGCCAAGAGGGCCTTAGCACGGTTCAAACGGCTCATACGAATAATATCAACGGGAGTATGACCGGTGAGTTGTTTCACTTTGCGGTAGAGTTGCACACGACTCAGGCCCATTTCGCTGGCAAGGGCTTCCACCCCAAAGTCACTGTCAATCATCTGATCTTGCACGTGCTGGCGTAAGCGGTCAAGGAAATGAGTGTCCATATCGGGATCTTCCTCAATCATCGTCTGCTGTTCCTGACTCACTTCGGTAATGCCGGTAGCTGTGCCTTTGCTTTCGCCATGGTCATCATTATCGTCGTCATTATCGTCGCCGTTATCGTTATCATTATCGTTATCGTTAACGTCATCGTTACCCATACGCTTTATAGTCGCAGTAGCTGGCTGTGACCCGACGACCAGCGCAAAAGCCTCACGCTCCAACTGGTGACGACGATGCATAATACGAAAGACAAAAGCAGAACTTCCTAGAACCAAAAGAGCGATGATTCCAGCAAGCAAGGAATAGACCTGCTGGTGATGGTATTGAGAAAGATAAGCGTCCACCTTGCCACTGAGCGTTAACAACCGCTCATTTTGTTCGGAAATCTCTTCTGCCTGTACAAGCATCACCTCAGCGTTCTCTGGGGTAACCAACGCAGACTTCAGCAGATTTTCCTTTTTGTAGGGAGTGCCTTCGAGAATGTTCATGGCCAACTGCAACAACAGGTCGCCACGTGTAGGATAGATATAGGAAGCCGTCAGGATACTGTCGCGGACCAATTCTATGCCGCCTCCCTCAGAAGGTAAGGCATCAATACCTGTGAAGACCATGCGTTTCTCAATACCTGATTTCTTGGCAACTTTATACGCGCCGAGCGCCATACGGTCGTTTTGAGCACACACGCACACGATGTCGGGATTTTCCTGCAGTGCCTTTTCCATGATCTCTTGTCCGCTCTCCTCAGTCCAGTCACCATCACGCACAATCAACCGTTCCTCTCCACCGAATCCCTCTTTGAACCCCTCATGACGCTCCAGCGCGGGAGAAGAGTCTTTCAACCCCCGGATAACGAGAATCTTTCCTCGGGCAGGAATCCTAGATATAACATAACTGCCCAATACCCGACCCATCTCCAGATTGTCGGCTCCCATAAAGGCAGTATATTTCTGGGAATCGGTCTTGCGATCGAAGAGAATCACGGGAATGCCCTTGTCGTAGGCTTTGTCAATTACTGGTGATATAGTATGAACCTGATTAGGCGAGACAATGAGCAAATCGACGCCTTCATCGATGAAATGGTTGATTTGTGCAATCTGCGTCTTGTCGTTATCATCCGCAGAAGCAAACTCAAGGGCTACATTTTCGTAGATATAGCTGGCCATCTTCAGCTCCTCGTTCTGCTTTTCACGCCAAATATCACCACTACATTGAGAGACTCCTATCTTGAACTTCTTCTGAACATTACAAGAAAGGCAGCTCAAAATAATAAGTAGACAAAATAGTTTTCTCATTTTCCTATTAGGTTATACCGTGGCAAAGATATTAAAAAAAGATGAAATAATGAACATATTTGGGCAAAAAAGCACTCAATAAATGAAAAATAATCTTGTTAATATAACTTAAAAAACGTAGACAAATATAGTACATTTTATATAAAAATACATTTTTTAATGTAACTATTATACTAACATTAACAATAATCTGAATGAAAATGGAATTCGTAAAAACGTTCCAACATTGGACAAGGGGCATCATGACCGCTTTGGCCTGTGTTGCTGTTTTGGGTATTCCTGTTACCGCGCAAGCCGTAGAGTCGAGTTCTCCTCAGGCTCTTCAGCAGCAGCGCACGGTAAAAGGAAAAGTGATTGACGAAACGGGAGAACCTATGATTGGTGTGACCGTCAAGGTGGAAGGTGCCATCGGTGGTGCCATCACGGATTTGGACGGTAACTTCACGGTTGCTGCACCTTCAGGCGCTAATCTTGTGTTCTCTTACACGGGTTACAAGTCGCAGACTGTAAGAGCTGACCGTCAGCAACTCAACGTGAGCATGGAACCTGATGTAAGCGGCCTCGACGAGGTGGTGGTCATCGGTTTCGGTACCGTAACTAAGCGTGACCTTACTGGTTCGGTGGCTCAGGTGAAGAGTGACGTGATTCTGCAGACACCCACCAGCGATGTGGCTGCTTCTCTGCAAGGCCGCATCACGGGTCTGGATATTAGCGGTGGTCAAATGCGTATACGTGGTAACCGTTCCATCAGTGGTAGCAACGACCCGCTGGTGATTATCGACGGCGTACAAGGTGGCTCGATGAGTGACCTGAACCCTGATGATATTGAGACTATCGACGTGCTGAAGGATGCTTCCTCAACGGCCATCTATGGTTCGCAGGGTGCAAACGGTGTTATCATCATCACGACCAAGAAGGCTGCTGCCGGAAAACTCTCCGTTTCTTATAACGGCTATGTTACCGGTGCCGCCCGTCTGCAACATCCCGATTACCGTTCGGGTGAAAACTACTACGAGGCACGCCGTATGGCTGCTGCCAATGGCGGCAGCTGGAGCAGTTCTGCTGACGACCTGAACCTCTTCGGTGGCAGTCCTGAGACTTTTGCCGCCTATAAGGCTGGGGCCTGGACCAACTATGAGGACTTGCTGCAGAAGGACGTGACCTGGAGCACCCGTCACACAGTGACACTCTCAGGTGGTAACGAGAAGACCACAGCCCGCTTCAGCGCTGGTTATGCCAACGACGGCAGCAGATGGAAGGAGAGCGGCGGTACAGACCGTTACACGCTGCGTGCAAACATCGACCACAACATCCGCAAGTGGATCAGCGGCGGTGTGAACTTCCAGCTCACTCATAACCGCAGTTACCGCTCTCCTTATGAGGAGGCTTCTACAAGCGGCATGCAGCTTGGTTCTCCTTATGGCTACTATGATTACAATACTCAGCAGTATGTGATCGGCACGGAACTCGTGGAGCGTCCTCTGGATGCCGGTAGCTATGTGAACCCATTGATCAACAATGACGGTGACGCCCGCTACAAGAGAGAGACCTACGGCACTAACGTGGTTGCCAACGGTTATCTGGATATTCATCCTATCGACGGTCTGAGCTTCCGCACGCAGTTAAATGCACATATCACAAACTACTCCAGCGGACAGTTCACTGCCGGCAACTCTGCCACCCAGCTCTATAACGGTACGATGACCACAACGGCCTCCGAGTCAAAGAACAACAGTCTCTACACGGAGTGGAACAACGTTCTGACTTACCGCTTCACCATGCTTCCTGAGGATCATCATCTGGGTCTCACCCTGCTGACTACCTGGAACAAACGCACTTACGACGAGCTTGTCGCCACTTCTATCGGTCAGACACTGGCCAGCAACTTATGGTGGAACCTCGCCAGCAACGATGGCGGTGCCGGTCACCAGACGCACTCCAGCGCCTACACGCAGGAGCAGAACTTCTCTTATGCCGCCCGTGTCAGCTATGACTGGAAGAGCCGCTACCTCTTCACGGCTTCTGTACGCCGCGACGGTGCTTCCCGTTTGGCAGAAGGCCACAAGTGGGAGACCTTCCCCTCTGCAGCTGTGGCATGGCGTGTTTCTGACGAGCCTTTCATGAAAAGTACCAAGAGCTGGCTCGACGACTTGAAGCTACGTGCTACCTACGGTGTGACCGGTAATGCCGGTATCCCTGTCTATGGTACGGTATCAGGCGTGAAGTTCTACAACACGAAGTTAGGTTTCCAGGATGTGGGCGTAGGCCGTTATGAACTCGGTGTACCCGACGGATCCAACTATATCATCGCCAACAAGGACACGAAGTGGGAGATGTCGTACACCTTCGACCTCGGTTTCGACATGGTGCTGCTGAACAGCCGTCTGAACATCACCTTTGACTGGTATAACACGAAGACCAAGGACCTCATCATGGCCCGTAACCTTCCTACGACTTCTGGTAACGACGGTGCCTTCCAGACCTATACGAACATCGGTGCTACCCGCAACCGCGGTTTCGAGCTCACCGTTAACAGCCGCAATATCGTGACGAAGAATTTCCAGTGGAACTCAACACTGACTTTCTCGGCTAACAAAGAAGAAGTGACAGAACTCTATGGCGGACAGGAAAAGCTGACCATGGGTAACAACACGCCTGAGAGCACAACGCTCATGGTGGGACACCCCATCCACTCGTTCCAGTCATTCGACTATCTCGGCATCTGGAAGACCAGTGAGGCCGATGAAGCTGCCAAGCTCTTCACCGATGCCAACAAGACGATCCCCTTCAAGCCAGGTGATATTAAGGTACGCGATATCAGCGGTCCTGACGGTGTGCCCGACGGATGGATTGACCAGAGTACCGACTACACTTATCTGGGCTCTACCTCTCCAAAGTGGTTTGCCGGTTTCAACAACGACTTCGCGTTTAAGGGATTCGACCTGAATATCTACATCTACGCTCGTTGGGGACATTGGGGTGACAACCCACTGTCAAGCTTCGATCCCAACACGGGTGGTACCTATACCAATTATGACTATTGGGTAGCCGGCACCAACGAGGATGCTTCGTTCCCCGCCCTGATGAAGGATTTCAAATTCTATGATTACAAGGGCTATACCGCTTACTGGTTCTGCGACCACTCATTCATCAAGCTGAAGCGCATCGCTTTAGGCTACACCCTGCCACGCAACGTCGTGAATCGTCTGGGTATCGAGAAACTGCGTGTCTATTGTACGGTGAACAACCCGTTCTATATTGTGAAGGAAGACTGGATGAAGTATCGTGATCCTGAGGGACAGCAGCGCAGCGTAACTTTCGGTCTGAATGTAAACTTTTAATTGAACAGCCATTATGAAAAGCAAGAAATATATTTTAGGAGCATTGCTCCTTGGCAGTGTCGCCTTCGGGATGACATCTTGCGACCTCGACGAGTATAACCCTTCCAGTGAGGGTGTTGATGCCGTCTTCGCTACAGAGCAGGGCATGGAAGGTCTCGTCAACCAGATGTATTACAACTTCCGCTGGAAATACTACGGACGTGAGGACCCCGTGCTCTACTTTGAGGGTTCCGGTGATACTTGGGCCAACTGCGGTGACAAATATACTTATGGTATGCAGCTGACGCGCTTCGTGGACCTTCAGGGTGACCGCGGACAGGTGAAGGGTGCATGGAACCGTGTGTATGATATCGTGAACCTTGCCAATACCGTTCTCGACTATCTGCCTAGTACAAACACCACTGAAGCCGTACGTACTGAATTTGAAGGCGAGGCCCGTTTCCAGCGCTCCTATGCCTACTGGTGGCTTGTGGAGTGGTTTGGTGATATTGAACTCCGCACACACGGAACAGACCAGCCCAAGTTTACTGCTGAGCGCACAGACCGCAAAGTGATCTACGACGAGGTGATTATTCCCGATGCAAAAGAAGCTACCACCATGCTTCCCGTGGAACCTTACAAGGGACAGATCGGTCGTGCTACCAAAAAGGCAGCCTATGCCCTCCTGGCTCGTGTGAACCTTGCCCGTGCACAATATGAGACTGCAGGTTCTGCTGAACAGCGTGCTTTCTATCAGGCAGCCTACGATGCTGCCAAATACGTGATGGACAACATGTCATCACTCGGCATCAAGCTCTACAAGACCTATGATGAGATCTGGATGGCCAAGAACAATAAGTCGAACACGGAGTATCTGTGGGTGACCACTCACTCTTCGAACACTACTTTGAACCCACAGTCGGGTAACCCCAACCGTCTACATATGTACTTCACCCCTGGTCTTGAGAACCGCTTCGGTAACGTACGTGCTGCTGACAACTGGGAGTATCCCCGTGAAGGCCGTCTGCTGGCTCCTACCTATTATCTGCTGAACCTCTTCAAGGACTGGGATCTCCGCTATGACGTGGACTTCCAAGAAGAGTTTCCCCTCAGTGCTGCCTCTTTCACATGGGATGAGACACAGGCTGTGACCAACTATTTGGGTTCTCCTACGCTCGTTGGCAAGACACTGAAGAAGGGCGACCTGGCTCTCATCATCACACGTCGCAGTGTGAGCGAGGCTGAAGAAGAGGAGTATGCACAGAAGGGTGTCTGCGTGGTGGATGTGGATAAGATCTACGACACGCGTCCTGGTAAGATTACCAATATGGGTGGTGCCCGCTTCCGCGACATGGATAACGACATTGCCGGCTATCCTTCATCCTCATGGGTTTACAACTCATTCCCACGCTTCCGCAAATACCGCATCTGGGACCGTGATCCTAACGGTACATTCCTGCTCACAGCAGCTAATGCACAGGTAGGTTTTGCCGATGTGCCTATCATGCGCTATGCTGAGATGCCGCTTATCGCTGCCGAGTGCCAGATTGGTTTGGGCAATGCACAGGCTGCTGCCGACATCATCAACGATGAGAACAAGGGTATCCGCACTTCACGTATCCTGAAGCCCGGACATGACGCCAGTGAGATGAAAGTGAAGGCCAGCGACATGACCATCGACTGGATTCTCGATGAGCGTGCCCGCGAGCTTTGTGGTGAGTGGCTGCGCTGGTTCGACCTGAAGCGCACTGGTAAGCTCGTGTCTTACCTGAAGGGTCACAATCCTGCCATGCGCGGTGATGACCCCGTGGATGAGCACAACAACCTGTGGCCTATCCCCACAGACTTCCTCGACAAGATTGAAAACGGTGTGGAATTCGGTCAGAACCCAGGTTACAACCCCTACGTGAGAGCCGAATAAACACGGAAAAATAACAATCAGACAAAAGACTCCCCTTACTCGAAAAGAGAGGGGGAGTCATTGTCGTTTTATAAAATTATCAGATTATGCTCGGAGCTATCATTGGAGACATTGTAGGCAGCAGATTCGAATTCGGACCCGCTCCAGAAAAGGGATTTAAACTGTTTACGGACGAATGCAACTATACGGATGACACCATCTGCACCATCGCCATTGCCGACGCCATCATGAACAAACGCGACTATGGAGAGGCGCTGCACGACTGGTGCCGACGCTATCCTGTGCCCATGGGAGGCTATGGAAGCCGTTTCCGCGACTGGGTGGAAAGCGACGACCCGAAGCCTTACGGTTCTTACGGTAACGGAGCAGCGATGCGCGTGAGTTCCGTGGCCTGGCTTTTCAGCGATTATCAGGACGTGAAGGAACAATCGGTGGAAACAGCACGACCTACGCATAACCATCCTGAAGGACTGAAAGGCGCACAATGCATTGCCACGCTGGCCTATTGGCTGCGCACCTGCCGCATCACGAAAGACGAGATAGAGGCAAAGGCTATGAAACTGTGGGGCTATGAGATTCCGAGTATCCGTGACGTAAACCGCATAGGAGCCCAGAACCATTTCGACGGCACCTGCATGGAAACTGTTCCCATGGCCATCCGCTGTTTTCTGGAAAGCCAGAACTTCGAAGAGGCTATCCGCTATGCGGTCATGGCTGACGGCGATACCGACACGAAAGCTGCCATCACGGGAACACTGGCCGAAGCCTTCTATGAGGTTCCCATGGAACTCATAGAGAAGGCGCTCAGCTATCTGCCAGCAGAGATGCTAGACATCGTAAACCAATACTACGACCACCTTAGGGAACTTCTCTAAGGTTTTGATATATTTGGTACACAAAGACACAGAGACACAGAGTTTTTATTTAGAAAGAAATTACCGTAATTGACAAATTTCTCTGCGTCTCTGTGTCTCTGTGTACTAATAAAAAACTATATCAGTATTTAGCGAGCCTGAACGTATTTGTGAAGAGTCTTGCGCACGGCACCCTTGCCAGCGTAGAGTTCCTTCACCATACCTTCAATCTGCTCACCCAATCCTGCCTCATAAAGATCGAGACCGAAGACATCCTTACGGCTGTAGAGATTACGCAGACAGCTGTAATCCTGATCTTCCTTACCAATCTCCAGAGGAGCCACAACGGCCTGCAACTCAGAGAGCATGGGATCAGGTGAGGGTTCGAAAGGCGTTCCGTCATCCTTAATGCCCTTCAGATAGCGGGCATAGCCTGCAAGTGTGAGCGGAATCAGCACGAGATTGCTCATGTCGAGGCCACGGGCAATATATTTTTTAATGGTCTCACCGAAACGGATAGGCAGCTTCTGGGAGGTATCCATGGCAATACGTTGGGGAGCATCGGGCATGAAAGGATTCGGCAGACGGCGGTTGATGACAGCACCGATAAACTCATAAGGATTGAGGACACCGGGATCGGTCACCACAGGCATAGCTTCCATATAACCTATCTTCTGGATGAAGGCACGCAAATCCTCATCGGCCATTTCTGCGGAAATCAGCGTATAGTCGAGCATACAGCCATAGATGGACATGGCGGTATGGAGGGGATTCAGGCAAGTTGTCACCTTCATGGTCTCCACCTTGTCGACGGTCTCACGGGTAGTATAGAGAGCACCTCCGAGATCGAGCGGCGGACGTCCGTTGGTGTAATTGTCTTCGATGACGAGATACTGCACTTCCTCAGCATTCACGAAAGGAGCCGTGAAGGTGTGCTTCTCTGTCTCAATATAGTTATTGTCCTCGAAACCGTCAGCAGCCAGCATCTCCTTCACCTTGATATGCGGACGCGGGGTGATCTTGTCGATCATCGACCAGGGGAAGGTAATCTTCGTCTCATCCTTCAGGTAATCGAGGAATGCCTGAGGAACAAGTCCGTCCTTCACCCAGCGCTCGGCATAGGCCATGACACCAGCCTTCACCTTGTCACCATTATGAGAACAGTTGTCCATCGACTGGACGGTAAGGGGAAGAGCTCCCTCCGACTCCCCCCTGGGGGAGAGGAAACGCTCATACAGCAATGCCGTTACCTTACCCATTGCAAATACAGGCTGCATACCGCGAGCCAAATCGGCATCGTTGAAGCCGTAGCCTTTCTCGGTGATGGTGAATGAAATCATCTGTAGGGAAGGATTGCGGAAAATCTCCACCAGACGCTTCCAATCGTCAAACTGATAGTCGGCTTTCAGAGCCTCCGTGACGCTGGCGATTACTTTCTTCTCAATAGTACCGTTGCTGCAGAGGGAAACGGCCAGCGAGAGGTTGTCGTAAGGAGCGTAGGCCTTGTCAATGACTTCATAGTCAAAGGTCTCAGCCACAATCACGCCACGGTCATACTTACCCGTGTTGAGGGCATCGTTAAGAATTGCTGCAGGAAAAGCACGGAAAATATTACCGCCACCGAAATGAACCCAAGTAGGCTCTTCGTGAGTCTTCTTGGCTACGGCAGCCATGTCAAACTTTGGAAGCAGATAACCTTTTGCCTCCCACTCACCGGCATTGAAGTTACCGGAACGTAAATCTGTTAGTTTCATTGTTTTGAGTTATTGACTATTGTTTCCTTTTTGATTTGTTTGCAAAGATAGCAACTTCCCCTCAAATGCTGAAAGATTTTCTGTTAATAAGACCTTAACAGACTAAAAATATCAGGACCCTGTTACGTCCTTGCATCATGTGGAGTTTTTTTGCATGATCAAATTGAACGCTTTGCGACAAATGTAAATGGTGTTTCCCGCATTTGTCGCAAAACCAAGGGAGTGTCGCAACAAACTGAATGGAAAAAGATGAATTTCGACACATAGTTCATAGGAATGCTATACTTTTACTCTCAGATATCAGAATATAATAAAAACAAGATGAAAACTCAATTAAAAAGACAGTATCCCTTAACTTTGCATGGGGATTGGAGAGTGAAGCCTGCCTTCCTCTTTCTTCTTGTCTGTATACTAACCCTTTTTGCCTCTTGCTCAGGGGACGAAGACACTTTCCCTCCAGTACCAGTGCTGGAGGGAAAGATTGCCTCTTATAACGAGTTCGGCGGTGCGATGGTCGATTTCACGGCTGCAGAAATGACTGCAGCGGGCTTTACGCTCGGCGACGTCGTCACCATCACTATTGGTGGGAAGGAAATCATCGCGCCGTATTACGACGGCTACTACACTCCATCAGGCGACTATCTGTTCGTAGCCTATCCTACCTATCCCACCATCTGCTTCACGGCTAACAACGTGGGATTGCCTGAAGACCTTAGAGGACTTGAGGGACAACCCATCATCGTTAAAATGAAGGAAAAGGGCGGAAAACTCGATGTGCAGGAGGCACTGAGCATGAGCTACACCAACGATCGAACGAACTATCCTTCAGATGATGTCTTCGCCAATGCACGTGCCGTGAACTTCGGCGACCTTGCACACAACAGACTGCATCGCAGTTCTTCACCGTTCAACAACTCTATCAAACGCGCCAACTACGTCTCTCAGTATCTGGAACGTGAACAGGTAAAGACTGTGCTCAATCTCGCCGATACGGAAGAGCTGATGCAAAGCTATGACCTGCCAGCTTACAGCCGCGCACTCTGGGAGGGGGGTAACGTGATACTGTGCCCGCTGAAGGCTGACCCAACGGCTGCTGATTTCAACAACCGTCTGATTGCAGCACTGAAGGAACTCCCGTCACACCAGGGACCGTATGTCGTGCATTGTCAGGAGGGAAAGGACCGTACGGGATATGTTTGTGCCCTGCTTGAGGGACTTTGCGGAGCCACGTATCAGGAGATTGTCGACGACTATCTGGTCACCTATGACAATTATTTTGGGGTTACTCCGGAGAAAGACCGCGATGTATGCAATGCATTAGTGTCGTTGAGACTCAACAGTTGCCTGATGTATTATGCAGGTATTGACAACGAGGCGCAATTGAAGAACCTTGACTACAAGAAGGTGTTCACCGACTATCTGCTCTCGCACGGTATGAGCCGTCAGCAGCTTGACGCACTGGTTCGGGCGCTGACAGCAGAATAGGCCTCATGCCGAATGAATATTCATTCATCGAAGCCTATACAACAGAGCGATAGTGACTCCACAAAAAAACATCCGCAAGGCCTCTGAAGGAACCTTGCGGATGTTTATATTATAAATAAGGTGTGTAACTTACTTCTTAGTTACGGCAGGAACATCATCTTCCTTGATGCTGCGACCCATCACGAGGTAGGCAACGGGAGAAGCAATGAAGATAGACGACAGTGTTCCGAAGATAACACCGAGGATCATGGCGAAGGCGAACGAGCGGATGCTGGCACCTGCCAGGATGAAGATACAGAGAAGCACGATCAACGTAGAGACAGAGGTGTTGATGGTACGGGCCAATGTCTGGTTGATAGACTCATTGAAGAGCTGCTGCTTATCTTTCTTAGGATAGAGACCGAGGTTCTCACGGATACGGTCGAATACCACCACCTTATCGTTGATAGAGTAACCGATCACCGTCAGGATAGCACCGATAAACGTCTGGTCGATCTCCAGAGAGAACGGCATCCAACCCCAACAGAGTGAATAGATACCAAGAACGATGAGCGTATCCACTGCCAGAGCCACAATAGAACCGATAGAGAAGGCCACATTGCGGAAACGCAACAGAATGTAAAGGAAGATGGCAATCAGGGCAATAATCACTGAGATGATAGCGCCGTAAGTAATATCCTTAGCCACTGAAGGTCCTACCTTCTGAGAACTGATAATAGAACCGCCTTCGCGCACATCAGGATTCTTGAATGACTCCACATTTGCCTGTGATACAAGACCGTGCTTCTTCAATGCGTTGTAAAGAATGGTCTCACATTCGTCGTCGGTTGTGGGAGAGTTAGACTCTATCTTGTAGTTGGTAGAGATACGGATTGTCTTACCGTCGGTACCGAGGGCGATAGCACCCGTGTTACTGCCGGGGAATGCCTCAGCAATGATGGTACGGATTTCCTCAGGCTGTACACCATTCTCGAAGGTCACCACATAGTTACGACCACCTGTAAAGTCGATGCTCTGGCTCAGACCACGAACAGCGAAGCTTACGAGGAATACCACTGCAGCGCAAGCCACAAGGATGAAGGTCTTCTTATAGTATGATAGGAAGGGGATGTGCAGGTTCTGCATCATGTTCTTCGACAAAGGAGTGGTGAATGTCAGGTTCAGCCATTTGTCGTGCTTGTGACGCCATTCGTAGACGATACGTGTCAGGAACACAGCGGTGAAGAATGAGCAGAAGATACCGATGATCCAAGTGGTAGCGAAGCCCTTCACAGGACCTGTACCGAAATAGAGCAGGATGACACCGGTGATGATACTCGTCAGGTTAGAGTCAAAGATAGCAGAGAAAGCATTGCTGTAACCAGCCTTGAGTGCATTCTTGATATCCTTGCCGTTGCGCATCTCTTCCTTGATACGCTCATAGATAAGCACGTTGGCATCGACGGCCGTACCGAGTGTCAGCACAATACCGGCGAGACCACTCATCGTCAGAGCCGCCTGGAACGAAGTCAGAATACCGAGTGTGAAGAACAGGTTGACAATCAGGGCGCAGTTAGCCATCATGCCTGGGATGAAACCATACATGGCAATCATGTAGATCATCAACAGAATGAAGGCGATGATGAACGACCAGATACCCTGCTGGATAGACTGTGCACCGAGGGTAGGACCTACAACCTCTTCCTGTACGATACGTGCAGGCGCAGGCATACGTCCAGACTTCAAGGTAGTAGCCAAATCCTTGGTATCTTCAATGGTGAAGTTACCGGTAATCTGAGAGTTACCACCTGAAATCTCACCGTTTACACGGGGAGCGGAATAAACCACACCATCCAGAACAATGGCAATAGCCTTACCCACGTTAGCCTTGGTGAGCTGTGCCCAACGGCGTGCACCGTCGGAATTCATGCTCATAGAAACAGAGGGACGACCCGACAACTGCTCGAATTCATCCTTTGCATCTGTGATTACGTCACCCTCCAGAGGAGCACGGCCAGAAGCCTCGGTAACCTTCAGGGCGTGAAGTTCGAAGACGTTCTTGTTACCCTGAATAAGATCTGTAGGTTTAGCACTCCACAACAACTTCATATCAGAAGGAATCACCTGCTTTGCCAGATCGCTGTAAATGATAGAGTTGATGGCAGCAGTGTCACGGATATTGGCAAGACCTACAAGTGAAAGCTGGTTGCCCATAGTCTGCAGAACAGAAAGCAGTGGGTGAGCCTTCTTGGCAGCAGCCAAAGCCTTCTCATCGTTAGCGGCAGCCTTGGCAGCATCGGCCTTAGCATCCTTCTTCACTTCAAACTTAGGTTTGGCAGCCTCTGCCTGAGCTTTTTCAGCCTCTGCTTTTACAGCAGCGGTATCAACGGCAGCTGAATCTTCAGCAACAGCCTCACCATTATTAGCAAAACGAGCATCGAGCTGTGAGAGATAAGGCAGCACTTCATTGCTGTTATAAGTCTCCCAGAACTCAAGGTTAGCACTACCCTGAAGAAGTTTACGAACACGCTCAGGCTCGCGGATACCTGGCATTTCCACCATGATACGACCCTGCTGGCCTTCCAGTTTCTGGATATTTGGCTGAACCACGCCGAACTTATCGATACGGTTACGCACCACGTTGAAAGAGTTGTCGATAGCCGACTGCACTTCCGTGCGGAGGGCATTCTCCACTTCCTTGTCGGTGCTCTGTGTGCTTACCTTACCCTTAAGTTGCTGGGTAGCGAAAATCTCAGCCAGACGATGGCCAGGAGCATTCTTGTGATAAGCATCGATGAACAGCGAGATAAAATCACTCTGACTGGTTTCCTCTTGTTTCTTTGCCTCTGCCATAGACTTCACGAAAGCCGCATCAGTCTTGTGGTCGGCGAGAACCTCCACCACGTCGGGTACAGAGATTTCGAGGATGACATTCATACCGCCCTTGAGGTCAAGGCCCAGACCAATCTGAGTCTCAAGGCATTTCTGGTAAGAGTAGATACCCAGATACTTCACAGAGTCCTTGTAGTCCTGCTGTGCGATTGGGTCCTTAATCTTGGCTGCCTGAGAATCAAAGTAGCTGGTCGCTGCAGAGAAACTCAGGTAGAAGATGCTTGCGAGTGTCAGGAGGACAGCTACGCAAATTACTAAACCTTTGTTTTGCATTTTTTGTTATGTTATTTAATAAATTATTTCAAATACGCGCAAAATAGCGTGCAAAGATACGCATTTTTCAGAACTTAAAGAAATTTAAGTGCGAGAAAATGCTATTTTTGTGCGTTTCCTCCCATTTTCAAGCCACAAATCATGGGATAATGGTCACTGGAATTGACAGAATTGTCCACTTTACAGCTCAAGGGTGTCAAATGAGATGAACAGAAAATATAATCGATTCGCACACGGATGGCATCACGCCAGAAAGTCCATCCCAGACCATTACCAGTTTCACGGAAACAGTCGGTAAGATGCCGACCGATGGAATAACGGGAATACGAGATAGGAGAATCATTGAAATCTCCGCAAAGGAGAATGGGAATATCTGTATGCCGTTTCAGGAACTGGACTAAAGACCTGACCTGACGGGAACGTACGACATTCTGCTCTCCCAGTTTCACCAGCAGCCGCTTCGACTCTTCACGGGCAACTTCCGTTTTCTTGTCGCCATGAACCATGCTATTGAAATCGTGACGGTCTTCCGAAGAGAGTCCTGCCGTTGCCAAATGGCTATTGATAACCATAAATGGTTTCCCCTTTACATTGAGCGTATAAGCTATACTCACAAAATCTTCATTATCGTAACATACCGACTCATGGCTGATAATGGGATATTTGCTCAACAATGCCACAGCACTACCGGAAGCTTTAAGATAGTAGGATTCGATATAGGGAAACGTACTTAGAAAGGGCTCTTTTTCCTTGGCCAGTAAGGTGACTTCCTGCAAACAGATGATGTCGGCATCTTTCTGCTTACTCACATAGCCGAGTGCTCCTTCCAGTCCGCCACCACGTACACCTTTCTCATCTGCAGAATAACCTGCCACGTTATAGGTAACCACTTTAAGATCAACACTTTCGGAAGAACTCACATTCAACGGAAAATAGGATCTCACAGGGGAATAACATATCATAAAGCCCAGGATTGGAACAACCACTTTTTTCAAGCTAAACACAGCCCAAAAGGCCAAGAATCCGAAATTGATAGCCAGAAAAATTGGAAAGGTGAGGCCCAGACACGAAAGAATGGGATGCTCCTGAGGATTCAAATGGTCACTATAGCCCACCAGTAGCATCAGAATTATGGATGCCACATTGGCACCCATAATCATGTTAGCCGTAAACTTTTTTAGCCCTTTCATCGGTTTTAGTCTTCAGTTTCAGAATCAGGATACAAAGCCTAACTCCCAACTATTTACCGGAGTCGAAGAGTTTCTTCTTCTCTTCCTCACTCAGACTATCATAACCCGAACGACGAATCTTGTCAAGAATGGCATCTAATTCCTCCTGAGTAGCCTTCTTCTGCTGGTTATATTGCCAGTCACGGTCCTGTTCAGAAGAACGACGGTCATTGATGTCAGCTTTCTTGTGCGAACGTTTCTCCCAGTTGTTTTTCAGCTTATCGAAGAACTGCTCACCTTTCGACCTGCCGTAGCCATTGCTGCCTCCAGGATGATTACGCCAATAGATAATCATCAGGAATCCAAAGAGCATACCGCCAAGATGGGCGAAATGAGCTACACCGTCACCTTGCGTCCCGAGTGCTGACAACAATTCGAGAACTACATAACCACAGATAAACCACTTGGCCTTGATGGGAATGGGCAGCGGGAAGATGAACAGACGCTCCTCGGGAAACAGCATACCGAAAGCAAGCAGAATGCCATAGATAGCGCCCGAAGCACCGACCGTAGTCAACTGGTTGAGATAAGCATCCACAGTGATACTCACACCATTGAGATTCACATAGTCATAAGCCCCCAGACCTTCTATGAGATAATAGTTCACAAACTGTGCCAACTCCTGTATCAAACCAGCACCTATTCCGCAACAAATGTAATAAAAAAGGAATTTCTTGGGGCCCCAAACGTTCTCTACTACGCAGCCAAACATCCAAAGGGCAAACATATTGAAGAACAAATGGGCAAAGCCTCCATGCATAAACATGTAGGTCACAAACTGATAAAGATGGAAATTGCTGGCCATAAAGAAATGGAGACCCAGCAGTTCGTTCAAGTCCAAACCCGTACGCATAAATACGTAGGTGGCTAAGAACATCAGCACGTTTATTATCAGTAAGTTCTTGGTAATAACGGGTATATTACGCATAAGCTTTTGATTTTCAAGTTTCAAGTTTCTGACTTCTGGTTTTAAGACACAAAAGCGCCGTTCACCATTTATTCGGGCGCAAAATTACGAAAAATATCCGTTATTTTACACAAAATCGGGCCTTTACGTACTATTTTTCGTTAATTTCTCTATTTTTTTCGTTTTTTTGTTTGTTTTATGAAATGATTAAACTATATTTGCGAAGAAATTCTAAAACAGGTAATTTTTTAACATTAATAATTTAATAAAATTCGCAAGTTATGAACAAATCTGAATTGATCGACAAGATCGCAGCAGGCGCTGGTCTGACCAAGGCTGACGCTAAGAAGGCATTAGACGCTACAACTGCAGCTATTAAGGAAGCCCTTGTGGCAGGTGAAAAGGTACAGCTTATTGGCTTCGGTACTTTCAGTGTTAACGAGCGTCCCGCTCGCGAAGGTATCAACCCCGCTACTAAGGAGAAGATTCAGATTGCTGCCAAGAAGGTTGCCAAGTTTAAGGCTGGTGCTGAGTTGGCTGAGTTTTGTCTTTTAAAACGAATCACTTTTTTACTTCGATACACATCATCGTCAAGTCATCACTAGGCTCGGCTCCCTCCGTATGTTTTTCTACGGCAGACCTCATCCATTCCACCCTTTCGCTACAACTCTTGAAGGGCTTTGCCTTCAACTCCGATAGCAGACGTTCGTTGCCGAACTGTTCATTGTCAATACTCTTTGCCTCATTCAATCCGTCGGTATAGAAGAAAAGCGGCTTACCTATGATATTACTATAGGTCTCACTTTCGAAAACCATATCCCCTACCAGCCCAAGTGGTATGTTAGCCTTTACTTCCATAAAGCGGCCATCAACCACTGGCGGATTATGACCCGCGTTACAGAAATTGAGCACGCCTGTCTTCAGATCGACTACACCAATAAACATGGAAACGAACATGGAGCGACGATTATTCTGACTTAGCAGTTCGTTCATCTGAGTAGCAATGGCAGTGGGATCTGTCTGCGACTTGATGGCCATACGGAACAGATTGACGGCCGTGGTCATGAAGAGAGCAGCAGGAATACCCTTACCGCTGACGTCGCCCACACAGAAGAAAAGACGCCCGTCAATCACGTCATAATCATAAAGGTCACCACCTACGGCCTTTGCAGGTTTCATCGAGGCATATAACTCCACCTCAGGAAGATTCAGTTCTTTTGCACGCACCATGCCCATCTGGATATCATTGGCAATACTCAGTTCCTTGTTCATCACCTCGTTATGGAAGGTGGCAGCCTGCAGTTTGAAAGCACTTCTAACGGCTCTATGCAAGATATATAAGATCAGGAGTGCCGTTAGCAGCAACAGCAAACCCGAGATGAGCGACATATTAATTATCTTAGAATAGATTTCCTTTATAGGTACGGCAATCAGCAACTGGGATCCACGATTACCCACTTTACCCCGATAGATAAGGTTTTGGGTACTATCGGGCATCTCCTGAATGGAATCTGAACTCAGCACCACACGCCCCACGATGTTCAACAGCATGTAGCGAGAACCATTATACATTTTCGAAACGTCCAAACCTTTCTGTAGCCAGTCGAGCGGAACATCCACAAAAAACACACCTATCACTTTCCCTTGGTTGTTGGTCACAGGTGCTGCTCGCGTACATACCGTTTTATTCAGAGTCTGTGCAAAGTAGGGATCTGTCCACACCTGACGATGTTCGTTCACTGGTATGATATACCATTCCCGCTGCGTGTAGTCTATGGTGTCATTGGCGGCGTTGTGCTCTTCTATCACCTTGCCTCTGCGATGCATACCCACCGAGACCATCCTTCCTTTATGATTGGAATCATTAGGGCAGAACACCATCTCACACGCCAACACGAATTCGTATTCCTTCAGCACATTCCTCGAAATATGCAGGATGCTGTCGGTAGCACCGGCATTGACCATCATCCTCACTGTCGGCAACACATCGTTGACGATTTGTTCCACATGGTTCATTTCGTTGTTGATACGCAGATTTGCATAGTCAAGGTCCGCTTCTGCCATATGTTTTGTATCTTCCGCCATGTGGGAGAAGTTGAGATAGGCATTCAAACTGACGATTCCCAGTACCAACAGCGTGGCAATGAAAAGTCCGATGATGTTATATCTTTTCCAATTTTTCATGTTCAAATATGAAATTCCACTTCATTTCTATGCGCAAAAATATAAATTATTTTTAACATGGACAAAAGATGGACTGAAAAACAGCAAAACTAAGTATTAATCTAACTTAAATCGTATCATCTAAAGTAAATGATACGATTTTTTTGTGTATCTTTGCAGTCAGACAAATCAAAAATGTGATATGAAAACGAATTATGAACTGAGATATGCTGCCCATCCTGAGGACGCAAAGCATTATGACACCGCACGTTTGCGCCGTGATTTTCTTATTGAGCGCGTTTTTGCTGCCGATGAAGTGAATATGGTTTATTCCATGTACGACCGTATGGTTGTTGGTGGAGCCATGCCCGTTGCCGAAGCCTTGAAACTGGAGGCTATCGACCCGCTGAAGGCTCCCTTCTTCACCACACGCCGTGAAGTAGGTATTTATAACGTGGGTGGACCTGGCGAAGTGACAGTTGGGGATGAGTGCTTCCATCTCAACTACAAGGAGGCTCTCTACATTGGTAGTGGTGACCGTAATGTCATCTTCCGTAGCGACGATGTCCAAAACCCCGCTAAGTTCTATTTCAATTCCACCACCGCCCATCAGTCATATCCCTGTAAGAAGGTAACGAAGGAGAATGCCGTGGTGGCTCACATGGGCTCTCTTGAGATGTCCAACGAGCGCGACATCAACAAGATGCTCGTCAATCAGGTGCTTCCTACCTGTCAGTTACAGATGGGTATGACCGAACTGGCTCCCGGTAGTGTATGGAACACAATGCCTGCTCATGTGCACAGTCGTCGCATGGAAGCTTACTTCTATTTCGAACTCCCCGAGGATCAGGCTGTCTGCCACTTTATGGGCGAAGTCGATGAAACCCGTCACATCTGGATGCGTGGCGATCAGGCCGTTCTCTCCCCTGAATGGAGTATCCACTCCGCTGCCGCTACTCATAACTACACCTTTATCTGGGGTATGGGTGGTGAGAACCTCGATTATGGAGATCAAGATTTCTCGAAGATCACAGATCTGAAGTAAAGGTAAAAAAAGAAATTCAACTTTTAGACTATTAAACTCACAAATTTTAAAACTCATAAACTCATAAACTTTTAAAACTCATAAACTTAAAACTATTATGGCAAATCCATTTTCACTGGAAGGAAAAAACGCCTGGATCACTGGCGCATCCTACGGAATTGGCTTCAACATTGCTAAGGCTTTTGTTGCAGCAGGTATTAAGAACATTATTTTCAACGACATCAACGAGGCTGCTCTGGAGCGTGGTTTGAACAACTACAAAGAGGCTGGCATCGAGAATGTGAAGGGCTATGTTTGCGACGTGACTGACGAAGTGGCCGTGAAGGCACTCGTGGAGAAGATTCACGCTGAGGTTGGTCAGATTGATATTCTGGTGAACAACGCTGGTATCATCAAGCGTATCCCTATGCACGAGATGGAGCGTCGCGAGTTCCAGCAGGTTATCGACGTTGACCTGGTAGCTCCTTTCATCGTTTCTTCTGCTGTCATCCCCGAGATGATGGAGCGTCGCGAGGGTAAGATTATCAATATCTGCTCTATGATGTCTGAGCTGGGTCGTGAGACCGTTTCTGCTTATGCAGCCGCTAAGGGTGGTCTGAAGATGCTTACTCGTAACATCTGCTCTGAGTATGGCGAATACAACATCCAGTGCAACGGTATCGGCCCGGGTTACATCGCTACTCCACAGACAGCACCTCTTCGTGAGCGTCAGCCAGACGGCAGCCGTCATCCATTCGACAGCTTCATCTGCGCAAAAACTCCTGCTGGCCGTTGGCTCGATCCTTCTGAGCTCGGTGGTCCCGCTGTATTCCTGGCTTCTCATGCTTCTGATGCCGTTAACGGCCACGTGCTTTATGTGGACGGTGGTATCCTGGCTTACATCGGCAAGCAGCCTCAATAAGCGATAGCTGATGAGTATTAAAAAGTGGGGATGTCGGACAAATGCTGACATCCCCACTATTTGTAATAAGAATCATTATTCCTGATTCTCAAAGAATCCTAAACCATTGATGGCCTTCAAGAAACGACGCACATAGTCCCACGAAGTAGGCGTCCAACTGTAACCCAGACGGAAGAGGACTTGCGTAGTGTATTCATTGTCACGACGCACGTCAGCAGTCTTCTGTCCGTGGGCAGCATTCTGATAAGCCAGCATACTGGAGAGAATCCTTGCCTTCTCGGGATTAGCCTGAGCAGCGTCCATAGCGGCATCAAAGTCTTCCTGTTCCACAAATTCTACACCTCCCGTCACCTTACTCAGTTCAGCAAGGACATCACCCAGCTGCTGTGCATGGTTGTTGTAAGGATGGAACACCGTGCACTCCTTTGGCGTGGTAGCTAGCAGGATAATGGCTTTCGACACCTCATTGATGGGTGAGAATTCCAAAGGCATCGTACGCATGGTATGCGGACAGCATCCCAACATGTTATACACCTTGATGCGACCCATGAAGGAGTTGGTTCCGAAATTAACCTGGAACTCACCATCGGTACTTCTTGCCGAGAGGTTACCCACGCGCATGATCTTGGCACTCAGACCGTGTAGAGCAACCGCTTCAAGGATGTAGCGCTCTGCCTCAAACTTGGAATGGATGTACTTGTTACCCAAGAACTGTCCCATGTAAAGGCGGCGTTCCGTAAACACTTCCTCAGGCGCTGGCGTATCGTTGATGCTCAGACCACGAGTACTTGCCGTAGAGATATGCACCAGACGGGCATTCTTCGTCAGACAGTATTCGATACAAGCCCTGGCACCTCCCACATTCACATCCTCAATTTCCGTACCCTTGGAGAAATGCTTCACAATGGCGGCACAGTTGAAGATGGTGTCAATCTGAATGTCTCCACACACCTCAACGAGATTGTTCGTGACATCACCCAAAATCACATTCAGACGGTTTCCGAAAAGTTCGCTGTACGAATTATCGAAATAGTAGAACAAAAGTGTCCTTAACCGCTGCTCAGCTGCCTGCAGGGTCTTTCCACGCACCAGACAGTAGATGGTTTGCGCTTCGGAGTTTAGAAGTTCATGCAGGATATGGATACCCAGGAAGCCTGTAGCTCCGGTAATCATCACGTTGCCAAGAGGCTGACATTCACCTTGACGGAAGGTGTCGATGACATTATGTCTCAGGACGTTGTCGATGGCCGTATAGTCATAGTTAACAATTACTTCATCGACATTGTCACCGCCTTCAGCGGCTTTCTCGTCAACAGTGACTCCGGTAACGAGAGCTGCCAACTGCCGGGGAGTGGGATTGTCGAACACATCGCCATAAGCCACCTTCATGCCAGCCTTGTCGGCCATGATGATAACACGCGTCACCACGAGTGAAGTGCCACCCAACTCAAAGAAGTTGTCTGTAGCGCCCACACGGTCCATCTGCAGGATTTCCGCAAAGATGTCACAGAACGTACGTTCGGCATCGTTGGCAGGTTCCGTATATGCGGATGTAATAGCCAGAACTGGTTCCGGCAGCGCCTTGACATCTGTTTTGCCGTTCGGTGTCATGGGCATGGTCTCCAACTGCAGATAAGCCGTCGGCACCATATACTGCGTCAGACTCTTTGAAATCTCCGCCTTCAGGGCATCGGGAGCAATCTCACGGTCTGCGGTGTAGTAGGCGCAGAGATGTTCCTTACCTCCTATTTTACGGATCAGGATCACCACCTTCTCCACGCCTTCCACCTTCAGCATCACGTTTTCAATCTCTCCCAGTTCGATACGCAGTCCACGGAGTTTGATCTGATTATCGGTACGCCCGAGAATCGTCACATTACCGTCAGCTTCCCAACGGGCATAGTCACCCGACTTATAAATTCGGATGCCGTGATACTCCACAAACCGCTCTGCCGTCATCTTATCGAGGTTGTTGTAGCCACGGGCCACACCCTTACCACCGATGTAGAGTTCACCGACAACGCCCTGTGGCAGTTCATTGCCGTCGTTGTCAACGATAAACTCCGTCACATTCAGCTGCGGACGTCCTACGGTGACACGTTCCGCATGCGTCAGTTCAGCATTATTTGAGGCTACGGTGATTTCCGTCGGACCGTAACAGTTGAAGATTCTAGCCTTCGTAACGCCGCGCAACTGCTCCAGCAACTGGTCAGAGAACTTCTCACCTCCAGCACGTGCAATCTTAATCTGTGAGATAGCCTTGGCAAAATCGTCGCTCGTCAGCCACGTCATCCATCGTGAAGGTGTACCCGAGACCATGTCGATGTGCTGTTCCTGAATCAGTTTCGAAAGTTCCAACGGGTTGTTGGCCTGTTCCTCGGTAGCCACAATCAGCGTCTTACCGTTGTAGAGGGCCATTCCGATGTCCTGAAGCGCAGCGTCGAAGGAAATCGTAGTCACACTCAGCACGCGGTTAGCATCCGTAGCCACACCATGGGCGAACACATTTGCCGGATGTCCGTAGAGATAGTTGCAGATACCTTCATGACGGAGCATCACACCCTTCGGACGGCCTGTAGAACCTGACGTATAAATCAGATAGGCAAGATTGTCGGGCGTAATCTCGGTATGCAACTCTCCTGAAACCTCGCTGTTGATCAGTTCTTCTGCCAGTTCCGGTGTGATAATCAGCTTAGCCTCGGAGTCTTCGAGGATAAGTTTCACACGATCCTCTGGATATTCAGGATCACAGGGGATATAGGCAGCACCAGCTTTCAGCACACCGAACATGGAGAGAATCAGACGGCTCGTACGCGGCAGCAACAAGGCTACACGGTCACCATCCTTCACACCCCGCTGGCGTAAAGCCAGGGCGATATGCGTCGTCACACGGTCCATCTCTGCATAGGTGAATCGGGCATCACAGCCTATGAGTGCCTCATGGTCGGGCTGCGTCTGGGCGTAATGACTGATACACTCATGGAAGAAACGGAAAGGAGCCTCCGCCTTGGCAACCGTGTGCAAGCCTTCCAACTCTTTCTCCTGCTCTTCGCTGACGATAGAGAGATGCTTCACCGGCGTCTCACGATTCTCCGTGATATGCATGGCCGTTGCCACAATACTCTGTGCCAACTGCTTTCCCATCTTCTCCGAATAGTAGTTATCATCGTATTCCACCACGACACCCTTGTCAAGTATCAGGATATTGATCTTGAACATCGGGGCATCGGCCTCCAACGACTCCATCTCAACGGCCTTTCCTCCCACGCTGTAGGCAGAAAGCAGCCCCCGCTGGTAGGCATAGGCTATCTGCGGCTGGAAGCCATGGTCAGAAGCCACCTGTGCGAAAGGATAGTTTTCATGCCGCATCGTAGCGTCGAAGCTGTCACTCACCTTATGCACATATTCTGCTGTCGTTTCATCACCGATGTGGGAAGCTAGTGCCAAGGTGTTGACAAACATACCCACGGTGTCGGCAATCTTCAGATTCGAACGTCCGCTGCTGACCGTACAGATATAGGCATCATGTGCACCGGTAAAGCGTGCTACGGTATAGTCCACGGCAGCAAGCATCAGCGTGGCAGCCGTCACACCCATCTCACGGGCACTTGTCTCTATCTTTTCCCAGTCCACGGCACATTCAGCCCGATGCGTCTCACCTTTCTCTTTCGTTGACTTGATGTCGGCGGGAATCTCCGTAGCTCCCTCACAGGTCTGAAGTTGTTCGGCAAAGAAAGCCTTGGCAGCCTGAAGTTCTTCTTCATTGACCTCCTGTGCATATTCCATATAACTACACATCTCCGGTTCCGGTTCCTTTCCGTCGAGCAAGTTACAAAGCTGGTTGGCAAAGAGTTCCATGCTGCCGCCGTCGAACACCAGGTGATGCACGTCGAGTAACAATGCGGAACGCTCATTTCCCAAATCAATCACTTCCGCACGATAGAGCGGACCATTCTGCAGTTTGAAGGGAGCCACAAAGCGATGCTTGTACTCATCGAGTTCCGCTTCCTTCAGGGTGCTGCGTCCTACGATGGGTTGCAGGGCCAATTCGGCATCAATCACCTGAACGATTTCAGCATCCTGCTGTTCGAAGTGGGCTGCCATCACGGGATGCATGGCAATCACCTTCGTCACAGCCTCTGCCAGACGGTCTGCCCCCACGGGGAACCGAAGCAGCGAAGGAAGATTGTAGATAGTCTCCGACGGATTCTTCATGCATTCGAAGTAGATACCCTGCTGCGGTGCGGTGAGTGGAGCGGTTCCCTCTACCCCACCCTTGCGAGTGCTCTCTTCTGTGCTGCCTTTTTCCCCATTCTGAGCAGACAGAAGGGAAGTAAGAATCTCATCATCAATACTCCGCAACGTACCGCTTTTCACCAAAGCCTTGGCATCCAGACTCACCTTGAAGCGTTTCTGTACGGCGACGGCCACCTTGATGGCAGAGAGCGATGTGAGACCAAGCAGACCGAGATTCGTGTCAGGAGCGATGGAACTGATACCCATAATCTCCGTGAGGATGTCATGAATCTGCTGTTCCAATACATTCAGCGTAGCCGTCTGCTGCACCTCTTGTGTCATCACTGCCTCCTGAGTTTCCGTTGAAACAGCGTTGCCAGGTTCCGGCAGACTGCTGCGGTCAATCTTTCCGTTCTTGTTCAGCTCAAACTTCTCCATATATATATAATAGGTGGGTACCATATACTCGGCAAGGGTCTCCGCGAGGAATGCCTTCAGGTTCTCCTCACCGATACTTTTTTCCGAATCATAATAGAGACAGAGCTGATCTTCTCCCGCTACCTTCTTCACGGCACACACGGCATTGCGGATGGCTGCCATCTGCATGGCACGGTTTTCTATCTCACCCGTTTCGATGCGCATGCCGCGGAGTTTCACCATGTTGTCCTTTCGTCCACAGTGAATCAGGTTTCCGTTTTGGTCCATACGTCCGCGGTCACCCGTCATCACCATGGTCTTCGAAGCGTCATCGGGACAAGGCACGAAAGTCTTGGCCGTCAGTTCGGGCTGATGGAAATATTCCTTTGCCGCATGACATGAACAGACGGCAATCTCACCCAGTTCTCCTTCAGCCACTGGCATCCGGTTCTCATCGAGCAGATAAATCCTGCCGTCGCTCAGAGGCTTACCGATGGGGACCACCTCCTCGTCACCCTGCAACAGATAGAGGGCAGCAGGCGCGCACTCCGACATGCCGTAGCTGTTGAACACCTTCACTTGCTGCAAGTGTTCCTTGGCGATGGCAGGCAACCGTTCACCGCCCAGATTGAGTACGCCCAGCGTCGTTTCAAACGAAGCCAGGAACACATCACCCATCAGCGAACCCATGAACGTATGGTAGATCTGATGCTCACGGATATAGTCGTTGATATACATGAGGTCCGTGCGCCGTTCCTCACTCAGGATATGTCCCTCACCTCCACGGGCAAGTGCCTGATATATATACATGAAGGCAATGAATGTATGATCGGCAACGACCAGATGATTAAACGGCTCATCGGCAGTCTTTCCGCAGATGTCGTCGGTGGCGAAAGCCGTCAGCGACGCCATCGTGTGCAAAATGCCCTTGGGCTTGCCCGTCGTTCCCGAAGTGAAGAGGATATACGCCTCCTGTTCAGGCGTTGACAAGTTAATGTCCGAAACATCCGAAGGGAGCTGTTCGATGAGCAGCGGTTCCTGGGCGTTGATCTCCTCCTTGCGCTCCTTCCAAATGGCTGTGGTGGTGATCACCAGTGCTGGCTGCGCATCCTCGATGATGGCATTGATGCGTCCGGCAGGATAGGCGGGATTTGCCGTGATAAACGTGCCGCCCGCTTTCATCACACCAATAGTAGCCGACAGATAGTCAGCTATTCTTGGAAGAATCAGCAGCACGCGCTTCTCCTCCTTGCCTTCACAAGCTTTGACCACCGCATGAGCAATTGCATTTGAACGTTGCCACAACTGTTCATAAGTCAGTTTCCCGTCCTCAGCGACGACAGCCGTTTTCTGACTGTTCTTACTAACTGTTGCCTGAAGAATATCGATAAAAGTTCTCATATTGCAAATCTTATTTAATGATTCTTATTTCTATCAACGGTGAGGAACACCATATTCTGATCGTACATATACCGGTAATTCATTTTTGTACTGCTACTATTGACCAGCTGCAAGCCAAGATGAAGCCTACCATCGTCAGCATTGGGTTTGGCAATAGGATTGAAAGGCCGTCCGTCGTCTTTCATCAGGACGTTAATCTGATTTTCATCCGATGTGATGTGAACATCAAAGTAATGCTTGTCGGGCGTTTTCTCCACCGCATAATGAACGATGTTATACATCAGCTCTTCGCAGCACAGTTTCACCAAAATGTATGTCTGACTCTCCACGCCCAGTCCCTTCAGGAAGGCACTGATCTCAGAAAGCGACTTCCGCACCTCCGCTTCTTCCATCTTCACCGAGAAGTTCATTCCCTCCCCATCCCTGCTGGCAGGTATCAGTGTCATCAGTTCTATGGAACTGGCTCTGCCTCTCCACAAGGAATAGATGAACAACAGGGTGAACAGAATAATCCCCGACACAATGAAACCCCACCATAATAATTTAGGACTGATCAGCGAGCATACCCATACGCAAAGTACCATCAGACCCAGTTGGGTAACGCTTTCAGCAACACTCAGTTTCATATAGCCGAGCACCTGATGGGTGGAACGGAGTACGGCCGTCACGGCATAGGGGATGAGAAAGAGCGAATAGATGCGCATGGCGTTATAGATATGAGCGTCGGTATGAAGCTTCGCGCTGCCGAAAATCTGACCGAATGTCTCGGGAGAGATCAGGATAAACGCTATGACTGCACCCAAAGAGATGAAAACAAAGCGGACCGCCTTGCGGTTCAGAATGGAGAATCCCGGCATGTCGCATTCGCCCACCAGCACACCACCTATGGAATAGACGCTGGAGCATACACCGGCAAGCACCATCTGCAGAATCATAAACAGCTGCAGACATACTGACCAGATAAACATACCGTCAACACCCTGTGCCTTGAGCACAATCATATTAATGAAGCTCACGCTCAGCGCAAGCAGCAGCGTATTGATGCTCATCGGGAATCCTTGGGCTGCACTCTTGCGTACGTACTTCATGAGTTTCTGGGGTGCGAATTGCCAGTGTATCGAACTGCGCTGACTCCTGAAATAAGTCATACAGAGCGTTACTGCCAACAGATAATTGATGTTCGTGGCCCATGCGGAACCACTGATTCCCATACCCATGAATTTCACAAAGACAATATCGAGAATGATGTTCAGTAGCGTTGCCCAAAGCACCACTTTCGTCACCAGTTTCGGACTGCCGTCGGTCTTTACGAAATTCTCCATCGCCATAGCCAGCATCATCAGCGTCATACCGATGATAGCCGGCCGCATATAACTGAGCGTTAACGGATAGAGACGCTCATTGCCATTAGTGATGTTCTGACAGATGGCAGGACACAGCAGATACATCACCGCTGAAACAACCACACCGACGACGATGATGGCCACCACACATGACGTGAAGATATGGTTCACCGCCTCCGTATCCCGTTCACCTATAGCCTTCGCGGCGACCACGCTCCCACCGATACCGAAGAGGATGGCAATACAGGCAAAGATCTGCAACACCGGTATGCACAGGTTGATGGCCGACATGGCGTCGGGACCCACAAAATGACTCACCACAATGGCGTCTGTCGTTGTGGCTGCCTGAGCGGCCACAGCGGCAAGCACCGACGCCATCATGAAGTTGCGCAATGCCTTCGATATCAGATAGGAGCTTCTTCCGCTCATTGATTGGAAATATTAATATACTGCGGAGTCTTGCCGCCGCGCTTATTGTGAATAAGCGGCTCTGCCGACCATGTTATCTTAGCGCTAGGCGCACCATTCTCATGGAAATACTCCTGCATCTTGGCAGCCAGTGAACCCAAAACTTCCTCGGGCTTGCTGTCGGGAGCGCAGATACCGCGAAGTTGTATGGTGTCATCGCTGGTCTGAACCACCTGATAGGTAATGAGCCCTGGCCACACCTCAGCTTTCAGTTCGAAAACCTTTGAGGTGTATTTGCTTCCACAGATAGAGAACGGAACAGTAGAACGTCCCTGCACCTCCAATATGGGAAGTGAGCATTGGTCGCAGTCGCTCTTTCTGATACGTACGCGGTCGCCTACATAATAACGGATGAACGGCTGCACGAAATTGGCGAGGTCGGTCACGAGGATACCCTCTGAGAACTCCTCGTCATTCTCCATCGGTGTCATATCAGCATGAACGGGCTCCACGATAATCCAGTCTTCGTTCAGGTGCAGATGAGCGCAGTTGCGTGTCATGGCAATCTCACCGCCCTCCGTCATACAATAATTGTTGATCACCTTACAGCCAAACACCTTCTCCAGACGGTGATGAGTAGATTCCGGCAGATTCTCCGAAGAACTTCCGATGAGTTTGACCGGGATGTTCAGCGTGCCTCTTTCCTTCTCGTTAGCCAGGAGCATCAAGGACGAAGGATAACCCACGATGGTCTCGGGCTGGAATTCGTTCAGCTCCTCCACAATCTTGTCGATACTCTCCATCACCGAGATGGCCTTCATATTATTCATACGGTCTGGTGATACCGAACGCATGCGGATAAAGCCATTATAGCTCGAAGCTCCGAACGACACATGGATAATGTAAGCCATGCGATGCTTGGAGGGGTTGAGGAGTTCGGGATCAACGCTGCCGAACAAGCGCTGGTTCATCAGTTCCCCATGAATGAGATTGCGATGCTCATCGCGCAACACCGGAAGCGATTTACCCGTAGAGCCGCTGGTTTTCAATCCCGTGTACTCATCCAGCAACCGACGGTTGTCGGAAGAGTCGCGACTCACAAATTCCTCCACCATCTCGAGCGTGATGCGGCGGTCGGTAACCCAGTCCTCGTAGTGATCGTTCAAAATGGATTTCTGCGTTGGAGGCAGATCCCTCAAGGTGTAGTTTTCCGGGAGATCAGCATACAACTTGGCAAAATAGGGAGAATTGGCACGGGCGTAGTCCACCAGCTCGTGCAGACGCTGGTTTTGCAGTTCCTGTCTTCTTTCCGGAGACACTTTGTCTCCTTCGGCGACGAGGCACACAGCCACTTTGTGATCTATTGTTTTCATTTCCAAAAATACTAATTATCTTTATCTGATTAAAATTTAAAATGCAGGAACTCTGGAGAAACCTGCAGCATCAGCCACGCCCAGTTCAGGCGCTGGGAGTCGCCGGTGCGCTTCAACCTCTTCATGGTATCAGAGCCGAACATCAGCGTGTAGCCGGCACTGAGCGTTGCCATATCCGACATCTTGTAGGAGGCACCCAGTTCCACCTCATGGCCCAGCGTCTTTCCCGCTTCTTTCAATTTGGCCGCTGTCGCCATATAATGATATGTGGCATTCAGCTTCACTTTGGGAGTCGGCGCATAGGTGCCACCGAAATAGAGGTTCTGCAATCCGGGCGTGAAACCATAATAGTAATTCTGGATATAGAAGAAATCCATAGCCCCGTAGAACTGGTGGTGAGCTCCGAAGATAGGACTGAAACCGTGGATGGTCTCATGTCGGGTCAATCCCAATCTACCATGGGCAGGCACGTAATAGAGTTCGTCACCACTCAGGAAGTCATAGCCCGCCATCAGGTTCCACATGGCAGACGGACGATAGCTTATCTTTCCGCTTGCCATCCAGGCAGAGATGGGGAGGCTGCTTTCGTCATGGCCCGTCTGACGGTAATAAGAACCCTCCACGGTCAGGTTTTCGGGATGGAAGTTCACATAGCCGCCGAAGAGCTGCTGGTTCTCCGTTCTCTGGGCAACATTCGTGTTTTGCATACCCACGTTCATCCCCAGGAGAGAGACGCCCAGCGGAACCCCCGGCACATCAAGATGATACCACACCGTCTCCATGTGCTTGTAAGGACGGTAGCCGTCCACATAATACGAACCACCCGTGAACTTCTCACCGTTCTGGTTGAAGCCCGCAAAAGCATGCACCTTATGCACGGGACCTTCGTAACCTACTTTCAGCACATCGTGCGAGAGTGCCATCATCGTCCAGTCATCAGCACCGATGATACGCTGGTCGTCGTAGTTCAGCCCCTGACGGCCCAGCTGGAAAAACAGTCCCTTGGAGTCCTGCATCTTCACCCAGCCTTCATAGATGTTGAAGGTACCGCCGCCAGCCTGTCCCCATACGCCCACATATCGCGGAGCCACTCTCACGCTGAGATTCTTGTACTTGTAGTCAATGTTCATGATGATTTTGCTCATCACGAAGCCAGCGTGGTCGGAAGTCTCGGCCTGCATCCCGTTCTCCTCCTCGTCATCGTTGGAAAGGCCTCCACTGCGATACTCCCCACGGAAGACCATATTCCCGCTCACGTCCAGCACATGCTTGTCGTACAGACTGTCCGTCTGCGCCGACGCCGTCGATACCATCATCGTGATCACGGCCGTCACACACAATCGACACCAACTTTTCATAAGCGTTTACTCAAACTCGTAAAAACGGTCAAAACCAGCCATCTTGAAGACCATCATCAGGTCATCACTCAGATGCGCTATCACCACCTTATGCCCCTTCTCCTTCTGACTCTTCAGCAGACTGAAAAACAGCCGGAGACCGCCACTGCTGATATATTGCACATCCTCACAGTCAATCACCACATCCATGTCTTCAGCCTGAAAGAGAGGAGCGAAATCACTTTCCAACTGTACTGCAGCCGCAGTATCGAGTTCGCCACTCAGGATAGCCGCCAGGCGCCCTTCCTTTTCTAGAATCTTTGTAGTCATACCTGTAAAAATTATGTTTTTTATTGCTGTTTATTTATTTATCATCTTCGTCAGCGTCAGTACGTTGTTCCCGTCCCTGCGCTCATAGTCCGTCGTGTCCATCAGCTGGCGTATAAAATGAATGCCCAGACCGCCCACCTTACGCTTTTCAAGGGGGAGCGTCGTATCTACGTCAGCCATCTCCGTCGGATTGAAAGGCCTGCCGCCGTCGGTAATCACGATTCTCAGCCGTTTTTCCTCCAGAAACACATCCACCGTCACTTCCCCCGTCACATTATCCGGATAAGCGTAATTCATCACATTCACCACCGCTTCCTCCAAGGCCAGTTTTATGGTCATCAGCATCGTGCCATCCCATGGCAGCACGCTCTCCATAAAACTGTTCATCTGTGGAACGGCTTTGATGTCGTTGGGCAATGTGAGGGTGTAATGCTTAACTGATTCGTCCATATTCCGGCTTGTTTGAATTTGTTACTTTTAATGGTCTAAACCTGAATCCACTTTCATTAAAAACAAAGATAGTCATAATTTAGGGATTTTGGTTAAAAACCGTATTAATTTAACTCATTTTAAATTGTAATCTTTGTAATATCATACATTCAACGCTGCAAAGATAAAAAGAATAGAGGACCCACAGCCATAAAAGAAGGCAAAAAAATAATACTTACTTGCGACAACCCCCGCTATCCGCGACAAATGGGAGAAGAACACTCAAAATCTGTCACAACTTTCCATAAAAACCAATTTAGGGAAATCATTCACATGCCGTTTACACGGAAAAATGGTCGGGGGAATCGAATCATAAAAAATCGCCAAGAGCTAATGTTCAGCTGCTTGGCGATTCTTTGGTTGGGTGACTCGGATTCGAACCGGGAATGACAGAACCAAAACCTGTAGTGTTACCATTACACCATCACCCAATCGTATTTTTGCGGGTGCAAAGTTATTAAAAATTTGGGATTCAGCCAAATTTTTAATAACATATCTTATTTCACCGTCAAAAGGAAATAGTTCTTCTTGCCTTTCTGGGCAAGGAGGTACTTGCCGTCGATGAGGTCTTCAGCGGTGATGGGACGATCAAATTGGGTGAGTTTTTCCTTGTTGAGGGAAACGCCTCCGCCCTGGACCATCTTGCGCATCTCGCCCTTGGAGGGGAAGACGGGGGCTGCCTGTGTGAATATCTCTACAGCTGGCTGTCCGAGAACGTCCTTGGAGATATCGAAGTGGGGCACGCCGTCGAAGACATCGAGGAAGGTGGCTTCGTCGAGTTTCTCCAGTCCTTCCTTGGTGGACTTGCCAAAGAGGATGCTGGAGGCTTCAATGGCGGTGTCGAGGGCTTCCTGTGAATGTACCATGACGGTGACTTCATCAGCCAGACGGTGCTGGAGGACGCGACGACCGGGATCCTGCTTGTGTTCCTCGACGAGGGCATCGATGGTCTCTTTGTCCAAAGAGGTGAAGATCTTGATGTAGCGCTCGGCGTCCTCATCGCTGACATTGAGCCAGAACTGATAGAACTTGTAAGGTGTGGTGCGCTTGGGATCGAGCCAGATGTTGCCGCTCTCGGTCTTACCAAACTTCTTGCCGTCGCTCTTGGTGATGAGCGGACAGGTGAGGGCGAAGGCTTCGGCATCGTTACCCAAGGTGCGGCGGATAAGTTCGGTGCCAGTGGTCATATTGCCCCACTGGTCGTTGCCGCCCAACTGCAGCTTCACGCCTTTATGCTGATAGAGATAGAGGAAGTCGTAGCCCTGCAGGAGCTGATAGGTGAACTCGGTGAAGGAGAGTCCGTCGCGGGCGGTTCCGTTGAGACGCTGCTGCACGCTCTCCTTAGCCATCATATAGTTGACGGTGATATGCTTGCCGACCTCACGGGCGAAGTCGAGAAAGGTGAAATCTTTCATCCAGTCGTAGTTGTTGACCAACTCGGCGGCATTGGGTTCCGTGGATTCGAAATCGAGGAACTTGGCTACTTGTGCCTTGATGCACTCCTGGTTGTGATAAAGGGTCTCGTTGTTGAGCAGATTGCGCTCCTGACTCTTGCCTGAGGGGTCGCCAATCATGCCAGTAGCGCCTCCGACAAGGATGATGGGCTTGTGACCGCAACGCTGCAGGTGACGCAGCATCATGATGCCACAAAGGTGTCCGATGTGAAGGGAATCGGCTGTGGGGTCGGTGCCCAGATAGGCGGTCATCATTTCTTTCTGTAAGGCTTCTTCGGTGCCGGGCATTACTTGTGCCAACATTCCGCGCCATTTCAGTTCTTCTACAAAATTCTTCATTGTTATTTAAAAGTATCAAGTTTACGAAAACGAAAGCTTTTTCTGGTTTACGAGATCATTATTAATTATCTCATTATTCATTATTCACGGCACTGGATCGTAGCCGGATCCTCCCCAGGGATTGCACCGCAGGATGCGCCTGATAGCCAGATAAAGGCCTTTGACGGGTCCGTGCTTGATGAGGGCTTGACGGGCGTATTCTGAACAGGTGGGAGTGAAACGGCAGGAGGGTGGCGTGTAAGGGGATATGGCTTTCTGATAAATCCAAATGGGTACCAGCAGTATGGCTACCAATACCCACGAGATGCCTTTACCGATTTTTTTGAGATAATTCCATAAAGTAACCATAACCAGTAATTATTCATTAATAATTATCTCATTATTCATTACTTTCAGTTTCTCTGCAAGCCGCTCGAGGAGTGCTTTTACCCGCTGTTCTACTACTGCAGAATCATAGAGTTTGTCGTCGAGCCAGATGAATGCCAAGGCAACGCCAGTCTTTCGTTTTGCGTCATTCGTACTTGGTATTTCAACTTTCGTCTCAACCGCTTCCCAAAGGATGTGCTTATGATGGCGGTAGGCTTCGCGAATCTGACGCTTCACACGGTTGCGTTTCACTGCCCTCTTAAAACAACGTTTGGGCACACTCACCAGCAACTGAGCCGGTGGACAGGCGCCCTCGCGTTCTTTTTCCATATATACAAGCCTCAAAGGGAAAACGGCCATGGAATGGCTCTGGCCCCCATTGAAGAGCTTGTCGATGAGTTTACGGCTCGATATCCGCTCTTCCTTGCTCAACGTGAGAGCATCGGATGCAGACATACGGGCTTAACTGATTTTTGACAAATAGCTTTTCAGGGCTGCCGTCATGGACGGGAACTCTGGCTGTGGAGCCTCGATGACTACATTCAGGCCTGCCTCATGGGCTGACTTGGTGGTGCTGGGACCGAAGGTGGCCACCACGACCTCATCGTTCTTGGTTTTGCCGAATGTCTTCTCAAAGGCATTGATGCCCGAAGGACTGAAGAAGACGCACATGTCGTAGTCGAATGACTTGATCTCTTCTTCGGTGAAATCGTTGCTCACAGTGCGATACATCACACACTCCGTATGGTTCAGCTTCTTTGTGTTGAGAAGTTCAGCCGTAGAGTTGTCGTGAACGTCGCTCATGGGGATGAGATACTTCTCGTTCTTGTGTTTCACCATCTGAGGCAGCAGATCGACAATCTTTCCGGTATTGCCGAAAAAGACCTTACGCTTGCGATACTGGACATACTTCTGGATATAGAGTGCAATCTGCTCGGTAACGCAGAAATACTTCATATCCTCGGGGATTTCCAAACGCATTTCCTTGGCTAACTTGAAGTAATTGTCAATGGCATGACGTGAAGTAAACACAACGGCGGTATAGTTCAGAATACTCACCTTCTGTGCACGAAATTCCTTCGACGAGAGCCCCTCGACTTTGATGAACGGACGGAAGACCAGTTCCACTCCATAGTCGCTGGCGATATCGTAGTAAGGCGACTTGTCGCTGGCGGGCTTGGGCTGGGATATCAGAATCTTTTTAATCATCAGTGTCCTAAAAATTTATTTTCAAAAAATCAACTATTGTCACTAAAATTCCCCATAGGGAAAAGAGAGGAACGATTTCTAGCGCGCAAAAGTACAAAATATTTTGCAAAAAAGCGCTGTTTTGGCGGAAAAAGATGATGTGTGTCCTATAAAATACCAATAATTTAGTCAATACCACCACTATCGTGGCATACATAATGACATTTTGCATACTCATATTGAAGTATGTGAGCAACAGGACAAGGGGGAAGAGGACCACACCCTCCACACATGTGAGAAAAAGTAAAGATTTTTGCCATGTCTGGTTTGACTTCTTATCAAAGAAGGCCCAGTTGACGATGGCGTAGAGAAATGCCTTCAGGAGGAAATAGCCCAGATAACACCCGAAGAAAATCCATATCATCATGTACTGTGAACGGAGGATGAAGGTGTCGGCGATGCGCTCCTGTACATAGAAGAACGTGATGATGGCCGCCAGCAGACAGGTCTGGGCGCCGAGGAAGAACTGGAAACGGAATTCGGAAGTCGTCTCGGTGACCTCGGTGGTCAGTCCGCTATGGGGTACGGCGAAGAAGTCCTTGGCCTGACGAAGGATGAATCCATGGGTACGGGCAAAGGAGATCATGGAGACGATGAAACAAAGGAGCAAGAGCGTGGTGATGGTATTGTCACCCCGGATGGTATAGGGAACGGGATCGCCGGCCACACCATAGCGGCCTCCGCTGATTTCGGGATGAAGCAGCGTGTCGTTGCTGAAGAATGTCTCGCGGTAATATTGCGGCAGATTCACTTCCCGCGGGTCCTTGCCTACATCGTGACCCGGCAGGTAAAGCGTATCAGGACGGGTGCTCAGATGTGTGTTCTCACGATGGAAAACAGCCTGAATGGCAGAATCCTGCTGGGCAGGAGTGGCATCGGCAGGAAGTTGGCGCAGCACCTGATAGGGAGTCAACGGCTTGGCGGGCGCCTGCACATGCTGACTGTCCACACGGAAGCCCTGAAGCTGCTCCCCTTGAGGAAGAGAAGCAGCTGCCGGATGGGCTGTATGTGTACTGTCCTGCTGCTGATACATCGATGAAACGGGGAGTCATTACTCCAAGAATCTCTTTCTGATTTCCTCCACCTTGTCGAGTTTCTCCCAAGTGAAGAGTTCCACGGGAATCACCTTGGTCTCATGATAACGGCTGGTGAAGGTCTTCTCCACCACCTCGTTCTTACGGCCCATGTGACCATAGGCGGCGGTCTCAAGATACATGGGCTGGCGAAGCTTCAACTGACGCTCAATGGCCTTCGGACGGAGGTCGAACATATTCTTCACCTTTTCGGCAATCTCGCCGTCGGTCAGGTTCACATGACTCTTGCCATAGGTGTTCACATAGATACTCACAGGCTCAGCCACGCCAATGGCATAACTGATCTGTACCAGTATCTCGTCGCTCACACCGGCTGCCACCATGTTCTTGGCTATCCAGCGGGCAGCATAAGCCGCAGAACGGTCCACCTTCGACGGGTCTTTACCCGAGAAGGCACCACCACCATGAGCTCCCTTGCCACCATAGGTGTCTACGATAATCTTACGACCCGTCAGACCCGTATCGCCATGAGGACCGCCAATGACGAACTTACCCGTAGGATTCACGTGATATTTGATGTCGTCGTTGAACAAAGCCAGCACCTTTTCACTCTTGATCTGCGCCTTTACGCGCGGGATGAGAATGTGGAGCACATCGTCCTTGATCTTGGCAAGCATGCGCTCATCATCGGTGTCAAACTCATCGTGCTGCGTGGAAACTACGATGGTATCGATGCGCTGGGGTTCACCTTCGTCGGAATACTCCACGGTGACCTGACTTTTAGAGTCAGGACGCAGATAGGTCATCTCCTTCCCCTCCTTACGAATCTGAGCCAAGGTTTGCATCAGACGGTGGGAAAGATCGAGCGAAACAGGCATATAGTTTTCGGTTTCGTTCGTGGCATAACCAAACATCATTCCCTGATCGCCGGCACCCTGACTCTCCTCATCTTCGCGGGAAACGCCTTGGTTGATATCATCGCTCTGCTCGTGGATGGCCGTGAGCACACCGCAAGAATTGCCGTCGAACTGATACTCCGACTTCGTGTAGCCAATCTTGTTGATGGTCTTTCGCGCAATGGTCTGCAAGTCTATATATTCTGACGAACGCACCTCACCCATGATGACCACCTGTCCGGTAGTCACAAACGACTCAATAGCACAATGCGCCTTTTCGTCGTAGGCCAGGAACTGATCGAGTAATGCGTCACTAATCTGGTCGGCAACCTTGTCGGGATGCCCTTCCGAAACGGATTCTGATGTAAAAAGATATGCCATAACTTTGCACCTATTAAAAATTCGGCTGCAAAGTTACGGCATATTTTAGGAATATCAAAATAAAAAGATTACCTTTTTACTTTTTTACCTTTTACTATTCCGGCATCATCGTCACTTCGATGTGGTTGCCGTCTTTGAGAAGCACATTCTTCACATAGGCAGAGATGCTTTGGGGAGTCAGGGCTTCCACGGTCTTCTTATAGTCGGTGTGGGTGTCGATGCCATAGCGCAGGTAGGTGGTAATCTTACCCATCCAGTAACCATTGGTCTTGACGTTCTCATCGGCCTGTTTCAGTTCGAGCTCCTTCACCTTCTTCAGGTTGTCGGCATCCACGGATTTCGTCATGTCAGCCAATCCCTCATTGAGCAGTTTGCAGGCAAGTTCCGACTTCTCAGGATTCATCGGACAAACAGCATGCATGAATACGCGCTGATGCTCATCTGAACGGTTAGCATAACCCTGAGCACCCACAGAATAGGCTGCACTGGCATCCTCACGGATGGTCTTCAGGTAATACATGGAAAGCACCTGACCAGCCACACTGGACTTGATGATGTTATCGAGCGTGTAAGGTGCATCACTCCACCAGATGAACTGGGCATTGGCCTTGGCCGTCTCCATCTTGCGAGTGAAATTGTTTTTCACCAAACCCTTTGCCAACGTATTGATTTCCTTGCGCTGGAGAGCTTTTCCAGTAGGCAGACAAGCGACATACTTGCAGAGATAGTCGCGAAGCTTAGCCTCATCAAAGTTACCTAAGAAGATATAGGTGAAAGAACCGGGAGCGGAGAGCAATTCACGGGCAATCTGCAACTGACGGTCGTAGTTGAGCTTGTCAATTTCATCGAGTTCCATAGAGTTGAAACGCGGGTTATGACAATTAGCCGTCACGTTGACAGAATCGCGGAAAGCTGCTTCGGGAGAGAGTCCCTTGTTCTGAAGCTGCACCTTCAGCATATTGATCTGCTGATCGTAAGACTTCTGGTCCTTGGTGATATCGGTGAAATAGAGGTAAGTGAGCTGCATCATGGTCTCCAGATCCTTGGGTACACAGGTTCCACTGAGAGAAGTGCTGGAACCTCCGAAGCTGGCGCCTACTCCTGTATTCTTACCAGCCAATGCCTTGCGCATTTCATTGTTGGAGAAACCGCCAAGACCGCTGGCTTCCACCATACCTGTGAGTACCTTCAGATTGCTGAAATCGGCTTCGCCGTAAAGGTTCGTACCACCATCCGCAAATGCATTCATGACCACCTCATTCTCCTTGAAATCGGTCTTCTTCAGAATGACACGCACACCATTGGAGAGCGTCAGTTCTTTATAGCCAAAGGTCTTATTCTCGGTCTCCTTCTTGATGGTACCGGGCTTCGGGAGCTTGGTCTCATCCACGATGGGCTCGTTCTTCACATTGTCCACATAAGCCTCCACCTTGGCGGTGCGTGCATCAGCCATGGCAGACTTCAGCAGTTCGGGCGTGAGATAGGTCTTGCCTTCCTTCTCCTGTTCGAAAGAGAGCACCACGAGATTGGAATCGTCGAGATTAGCCATTTCCTTGGCAGCCATATTGAAGACCTCCAAAGGAATGCTGGCAATGAGTTGCGTCATCAACTGATACTCATCCTCAATAGACATCATGGGCTCACCGGAGATGTAGTTGGCGGAATAAGTGGTACCAAACGTATGGTTGTTGATCTTGTTGCGGCCTTCATAGCGCTTGTCGTAACTGCTCTGGAAATCGGCCTTCATACGCTCGAACTCGGTTGCGGTGAAACCGAATTCAGCAGCACGGCGGAGTTCCTTCAGCACCGTCACCAGCGCTTCTTTTTCCTTGCCTACTTTAGGTGTCACGTCGGCTTCGAAAGCACCCTTGGTCTTAGAGAACAGATAGTTTCCGTCGCCAGCCTGAGCACCGAGGTACGGACAATCAGCATTTTGCGCAATCTCACCAAAACGGGCATTCAGCATGCTGCTGATCATGTTCTTCACGTAGTTTTCCACGATATAGTCCATATTCTTTTTCTGGTCCTTGGTGCGTGCCTCATGCTTCTTGAACACCATGATGTTAGTGTTCTGCTGCTCCTTGTCTTTCTCGCAGATATAGATAGGCTCGGCATTGTCGGGAACGGCCTCGGGAACCACCTGAGCGGCATTGGGCTGCAGTTGGATGCCACCGAAAAGACGCTTGATGTCTGCCTCGGTCTTATCCACGTCAATATCGCCCACCACGATGATAGCCTGGTTGTCGGGACGATACCATTTACGATAATAAGCGCGCAGAGCCTCGGGCTTGAAGTTATCCACAATCTCCATCAGTCCGATAGGCATGCGATGGCCGTACTTACTGCCAGGATAAAGGGCAGGAAGAGCACGCTCCAACATGCGCTGGGTGGCACTGGAACGCATGCGCCATTCCTCGTGAATGACACCACGCTCCTTGTCAATCTCCTCTTCTTCGAGCAAAAGTCCGTTAGACCAGTCTTTCAGTACAAGCAGACAGGAATCGAGTGCAGCCTGACGCTTGGTCGGAACATTGCAAATACGATAGACCGTTTCATCGATACTGGTATAGGCATTGAGATCACTTCCGAACTCCACACCCAGCGAACGGGTATAGTCGATAATACCGTTGCCCTTGAAATGTTCTGAGCCGTTGAAGGCCATGTGCTCCAGGAAGTGGGCCAGACCGCGCTGATCATCGTTCTCCTGAATAGAGCCCACACGCTGTGCAATGTAGAAGTTGGCCATATTCTCAGGCCAGTTGTTTTTACGGATGTAATAAGTCAGACCATTGTCCAACTTTCCCATTTTCACGTTTTTGTCAACGGGAATGGGTGGCATCTGCTGTGCCATGACAGGTATCAGATTTACCACCGTGAGTAAAGATACCATCCAAAAGCGTAATTGTTTCATAATTTGATTATAGTATTTCTAAAAATGTCTGTAATTATAACGCTTACCAAAGGAATTAGGCTACAAAGGCATGTTCTTTTTTTATTTTTTTATAAAACCGCCGTGCGACAGCGTGTGCCACACGGCGATAATTCTTAAAAGGCCTTAGAGTCTTATAAGTCCTTAAGTTCTATTTCTTTTCCGGCATCATCACCACCTCAATGTGGTTGCCGCTCTTCAGAATATCGTTCTTCAAGAAGTTAGAGATAGCAGCTGGAGTCACAGCCTCCACCGTCTTCTTATAATTCGTCTCGATGTCCACACCCTGGAGAATCCAGCGAGTCATTACATTCAGCCAGTGGCTGTTGGTCTTGGCATCCTCATCAGCCTGCTTCAGCATAATCTGCTTGGCTTTCTGAAGATCTTCCAGGTTAGGACTTGCCACTGTGGCATCCATACCCTTCTGGAACTCAGGAATAGCGCCTAAAGCCTTATCAGGATTCAGTTTTCCAACTCCCTTCAAGATGTAATAGATATTCGGTCCGTCCACATCAAGGTCGATGTCGGCTCCTGCATGATAGGCAGCAGAGAGGCGCTCACGAATCTCACGGTTGAAGGTCATATCAAGCAGACGATAGGACACATTGAGCAGCACCGTCTTCTCCAATGTATATTTCATGGGATTAGAGCGCCAGATTTCCTGAGCCTGAGACTGTGGGTTCTGCATCTCTTTCGTGAAGGAGCACTTCTTCACACCATTGGCGAAGGTGCGGATTTCCTTACCCTTAGACGTAGCCTTGCCGGTAGAAGGCAGTGAGGCGATATACTGCTCAATATACTGACGCAACAGAGCCTCATCATAGTTACCGGAGAACATGAAGGTGAAGTCGGCAGCATTGCCATTCAACTGATGTGCCATCTCCATCATACGGTCCAGATTGATGTCGGCAACGGCTTCAACGGTAGGAACGCGGAAGAGCGGATTGTTCTGATAGGTAACCGAACCTAATGAATCCTCAAATACCAAGTCGGCATTCAGGCTCATATTCTTCAGCACGAGCGAAATGTTCTGGCGCATGTTGTCCATAGCCTTCTCATCCTTGTTCAAAGCCGTGAAGTTCAGATAGAGCAGCTGCATCATCGTCTCGAGATCCTTCGGGGTGGAATTACCAGAGAAACCATGGGTGAAATTGTTGACAGACATCTGCACACCGCACTTCTTACCTGCCAGAACCTTCTGCAAATCAGTGTTACTGAAGTTACCGAGTCCGGTCTGTGAGAGCAGGAACTGCATACCTATCAGATTGTTGTTGTCCTTCTTGTCAAACATAGAAAAACCACCCTCGGCAACAGCCTTGAAGAGAATCTCATCGGCATTGAAGTCGGTCTTCTTCATCATCACCTTCACACCATTGCTGAGCGTAAGCTCCTTGAAGCCAAGCTGCTTGTTCTCAGTCTCCTTCACAATCTTACCTGCCTTTGGCAAGGTAGCCATCAGGGGCTCCTGCTTCACGTTGTCCACATAAGCTTCCAGCTTCTCGGAACGAACGCCTTCCACCACCTTCTTCATATCGTCCTTGGTGAAATACTGCTTGCCTTCCTTTTCCTGCATCATGGACAGTATCACGAGGTTGGTATCCACCTCCGTAATAAACTCCTTAACTATCTGGTTAGCAACATCAACGTTCAACATGGGAACCATCTGATTGAGCATCTGATACTGTTCTTCGAGACTCGGGATAGGCTCACCATCGATGAAATGTTGTACATACTGCTGGCAATAGAAATCGTTAGGCTGCTTCTCGCGGTTGTTATAAAGGTTCTCAATCTGAGCTAACACATCAGCCTTGGCGCGCTCATACTCAGTAGCCGTAAAGCCAAATTCGTCAATACGCTTCAGCTCACGCATCATGGCAGCGAGGGCTTCCAGTTCCTTGCCTTCCTTAGGCACCACAATCGCATTGAAAGCATCCATCGTACGTGAAACGAGATAATGGCCATCGTTTACCTGACTCTGCAGGAACGGACAATCGGGCTGCTGTGCCATTTCGCTCAGACGCGCATTGGCCATGGCAGCAATCACAGCTTTCGCATAGTCAATAACCAAATAAGCCACGGAGTTCTTCACCTCCTGAGGAACCGGCTCGTGCTTCATCATGATGTTAAACACAGTGGCCTGCATCTCCTTGTCCTTGCCAATCACATAGATGGCATTCTCGTTATCGGGCACCTTCTCAGGAACCACGTCAGCAGCTCCAGCAGGAGTCTTGATGCCACCAAACATCTCCTTGATCTTCGCTTCCGTACGATCAACGTCGATATCACCCACCACGATGATACCCTGATTCTTCGGATAGTACCACTTGCGATAGTAAGCACGCAAAGTCTCGGGATTACAGCCATCGATAATCTCCATCAGACCAATGGGGAAACGCTGACCGTACTTTGAACCGGGATAGAGATCGGGAAGCACCGTCTCGATAATCTTCTGAGAACCGGTAACACGCATGCGGTATTCGTTGTGAATGATATCACGTTCCTCATCGATAGCCTCTGAGGTCAGCGTCAGACCATTCGACCAATCCTTCAACACCAGCAAGCAGGAGTCGAGGGCAGAAATGCGGGCAGAGGGAACGTCATTGATGTAGTAAACCGTCTGGTCGGTGGAAGTGTAGGCATTCAGGTTACGGCCATATTCCACACCGATGCTCTGCAGATACTCCTGCATGGCATTGCCCTTGAAATGGTCGGAGCCGTTGAAAGCCATGTGCTCCAGGAAGTGAGCCAAACCACGCTGATCATCGTTCTCATTGATAGAACCTACTTTCTGAGCGATGTAGAAGTTGGCCACATGCTCAGGATAGCCGTTGCGGCGGATGTAATAAGTCAGTCCGTTGTCCAGTTTGCCAATTCGTACATCCTTGTCAACTGGCATTTGCGGCATCTGCATCTGTTGTGCCGTCATCATGGCGGTACCACTCACGAGCAGTGCTGCCATCACAAAGAATTTCTTAAATTTCATCTTACGTTAATATAATTTAGTTCAAAAGATTCACATTTCCGAATGCAAAAGTAAACAATCTTTTTCAACAAGGGAACATATTCCCTCTCATTTTCATTATATAATGTCTCACTTAACACTCAAATCACCACTGCTGTTCCGCTGGTAGCCACCATCAGCATGGAATTGCCCTGTCCGATGGTCTCATAGTCGATATCGATGCTCACAATGGCATTGGCACCCAATTCGCGGGCACGGTCTTCCATTTCCTTCATCGAAGTATCCTTAGCCTCACGCAGCACTTTCTCATAAGCGGCAGAGCGTCCGCCCACGATGTCACGGATACCTGCAAAAAAGTCCTTCACGAAGTTTGCACCAATAATGGTCTCACCTGTCACCACACCTTTATATTCTTTAATGGTCTGGCCTTCAATAGTTGGGGTTGTTGATAAAATCATAATTCTATATATGTTTAAATTGTTTATAATATCAAGAATTGTATCATGTTGCAAAGATAAAAGTAAAATGCAAGCTCACCAAGAAAACGCATTCGCAAAAATGTACTTTTACGGAATCAGTTCGCAAAAATTTGCATTCAGTTCGCAATATTGTTATACTTAGCAGGTTGCGCTGTTCTCCAGTATCCACTCCATAAGTTCGATGTCCATATCCACTTCGCCTTGCAAAACGTAGTCTTGGCGATGTTCCTTCACCTTATTTAATATAGCCTCGGCTTCATCACGCTTGTCGTCCAAGAGCAGGGTCGCGGCGAAATGGATGCGCTGCTTGCTGCTATGGGTTTTCTTGAACTGACTCACATACTTGCGCATCTCTTTGTTATAGCATTCACGGGCCTCATCCTTTCGGCCTGTGGCCAGACAGACGAAAATCTGTTCCAGCGTCAGTTCGAGTTGGAAGAGTTTAATGATATGCTTTTTTTCTGCCATTGCTTCGTGGATTCGGGCATAAGCATCTTCCCAACGGTGCTGGTTCACCATACGGGTGATAGCCATCAACTGCCAATTCGTCTGCAACGCGTCGTGCCAGTCTATTCCTTCTTTCTGCGGGAACATGGCTTCGGGTAGGTCTTTGGGCTGCACACCCTCTTGAATACAAGCATTTGCCTCCAACATCTGGCAGAGAATGCGCTTGTCTTCCGGCGACTTTTCGAGAAACAGCAGATTGCGCCCATCGTTGTTGATACCGCCAATCTTCAAGGGAATGCCATTGACGAGCGCCAGCATGTAGCCGATAAAGGCCATCATCAGCATGAATGTCTCAGCCCACACCGGCATATCGACATATATTAACAGGAGCAAGGCAATGGTGCTCACGATGATATTGGCCAATACACCACCGGCATTATACCATCGGGTGTCTATATCCTGTAGCGGACGCTGTGGCGGAGCCATCAGACATTGTCCACCCGTAGAAGCCAAGGCATAGCGGCGCCATTGATAGCGACCGTCTTTCTTAATCAAGGTGAATTCGAGAACACGGAAGGACACGAAGCGATAGCCTGTGAGCAAGCCTGCCACCAAATGACCACCCTCATGAATAGTGACTTGTAGGAGCATACTCACCAAAAGCCACAACAGTCCCCAAAGAACGGGTATCAGCAAGCGCGACAGATTGCCGCTGAATACCTTATGGATGGCCTCAGACCAACTGATATCATTAAAGACGACCGCAGCACCGATGCCTACCAGAAAACCGATAGCACATCCGCAAAGTAGGCCCAAGACCATTTTCAGTATTGTTTTCATTATTTCAAAATTGCAGTTTTACGAATTTAGGATTGTTTTCTTACGCTCTTTCATCCCTTATCACTTCTTATTTCTATTCCTCCTTCAGCAAATCATTGATCTGTTCTATCATCTCGTCGTTCTTCCGCTGCCACTTGAAGAAGATACTCAGTCCGATGGCACCACCGATGACGCCGCCGATAATTGCACCGACCATAATGGCAATGGCCTCACTGTGGCTTGCAATATTATGGTAGAACTCGTAGCCCAGCCACAGCATCCAGATGGGAAGCACACAGAAGGCAATCTTCTCCTGAAGCGAGCGGCGCTTCTTCATCTCCAACAAGCTGTTGGCGGTTTCCTTCAGGTTTTTGCCCAAATTGTCGATATCTATACGGTTGATAAACCAGTCGAAGAATATCGACACATACATGATCAACAGCGTAAAGATGAAGAGCGGCCATGAAAGGTTATACTGATACTTGATAAACAGCCATAACGGGGTGACCAGCACTGCCACGGCCAACAATTTGTAGATGGTGTGATGAATGCCCTTCATATTGTCACGGATAGACTTCTTGACAAGCTTTTCGTTGAGCACGCCCTTTCTTTCCACCTTGTCCTTCAGCGCCTGCAACTCGCGGCGCATCTCCTCCAATTCATTCCTATTTTCAATATTTTCCATAATCGTGTAGTTTTTTACATTTGCTTTAATTGTTCCTTAATGCGATACAACTTCACCGAAACGTTCTTCACCGAGATACCGACAATCTGCGCAATCTCCTCGTAACTCAAATTCTCCAGCCAGAGTAGTACGATGGCACGATCGAAGGCCTGGAGTTTGCCGATACGTTCATGCAGCAGGTCCGTCTGACGGTTGTCAGCATCGTTCTTGTCAAACAGGTCCACACCCTCCAAAAGCGGCTGCGTCTTGCGGCGCTTTTTCTTACGGTCGATAGAGATACAAGTGTTCAGGCTCACCCTGTAAATCCACGTCCGCAGGTCGCTCTTGCCCTGAAAGGAGTCGTAGCCCTGCCACAGCTTGACGAGCACTTCCTGGAAGAGGTCATCAATTTCCTCCTTGTCCTTTGAGAACATATAGCACACCGTGTAGATGGTGGCTTTCTGCTCCCGGATCATGCGCGAGAAGTCTTTTTCTTGTTGTTCCATTTCGGTTCGTTGTATTTAATGTATCTACTCGTTAGACGCACAGTCATCCGAAAAACTACACGAAATATCTTTTTTTTATGGAAAAAATCAATTTTGTGCCAGCAACTTGCTAAGATCGGTCTGCATCTGCACGTATCCAGAGGCCAGGTCGTAGCGATTAAGTTCCATATTCCAGCGATACTGGCTCACACCCACCACATTCTGTGCAATCAAATCATACACCATACGGTCCTGTGGCTGCCGATAGGTCATTTCGTTACGGTTCCAGCGAGAGAGTTCCACTTCCACGCTCTGTTCCGTATAAATGTAGTTAACCAACTGAACGGGAACCCATTTCATATTCTCCTCATCCCAGTTGAAAGTCTCTTTGGCTACAACGCGATCCTGCGTATCGTAGGTATAGACGTCTTTCTTCTGCATGTGAAGATACTTGCCATCGTTCTCACAAACGGTGATGGCGTTCACCTTCCCGTCCTGCATCTCCGCATTGTAAGCGAAGTTGCTTGAGGTGTTCACACTTACCATATTCATATACATGGCTAAAACGGTTGCTGATGTCATTGAAAAGATTTCCATATTCCTTAAATTTTTAGTTGTTTATTAATAGTTTTCTATTCGTTAGACGTGCGTACTTCCGAAAAAGTTGCCGATGTCATTATTTTTTGCTTCCACTCTTTAGACGCACAGTCTGCCGAAAAACTACACGAACTTCAAAAAAGGTGATAATTATTAAATCTTATCTTCTTCATCTTCTTCAAACGCTAAAATATCACCTGGCTGACAACCTAATTCCCGGCATATGGCTTCGAGTGTTGAGAATCGAATGGCCTTGGCCTTACCCGTTTTCAGGATTGAGAGATTCGCCTGCGTCAGTCCGATGCGCTCCGCCAGTTCACCGAGCCCAATCTTACGCTTCGCCATCTCCACATCCAAATTTACGACAATCTTTCCCATAATTTATTACAC
>CACZVX010000010.1 GCA_902784755.1 uncultured Prevotellaceae bacterium | reverse complement strand
AGTCGTGTCGCAAATATGACGCAAAATTACGGTAAAAATCCGAAAATAGCAAGAAATGAAACAAAGTTTAACAATAACAAAAAGTGGTGTAACCACTTGTATTACACCACTTTCTTATGATATTCTTATCGTTGCTTATCTATTCTTACTTCACCTCCTCAAAGTCGGCATCCTGGATGGTCTCATCGGAGTTGCCACTCTGTTGACCGCCAGCCTGCTGTCCGCCGTTGAATCCAGGACCTGCCTGCTGTCCACCAGCCTGGCTGTACATCTTTGCACTGGCAGCCTGCATCACGGTGTTCAGATTGGCGATGGCGCTGTCGATGGCAGCAATGTCCTGATTCTTGTGGGCATCCTTCAGCTGCTGTACGGCAGCCTCTACGTTGGCCTTGTCACTTCCCAGTTTGTCACCGTTCTCGTTAAGGAAGGTTTCGGTTTGGAAGATCATAGAGTCAGCCTGATTCAGCTTGTCAATCTTCTCGCGCTCCTTCTTGTCAGCCTCGGCGTTGGCTTCGGCTTCTGCCTTCATGCGGTCGATTTCCGCTTGAGAAAGACCTGATGAGGCTTCGATGCGGATGGCCTGTTCCTTACCGGTGGCCTTGTCCTTGGCGCTTACCTTTACGATACCGTTGGCGTCGATGTCGAAGGTTACCTCAATCTGAGGAATACCACGACGGGCGGGAGCGATACCAGTCAGGTTGAACTGTCCGAGGCTCTTGTTCTGATTAGCCATGGGGCGCTCTCCCTGCAGCACGTGGATGGTAACCTCAGTCTGGTTGTCAGCTGCGGTAGAGAAGGTCTCACTCTTCTTGCAAGGAATGGTTGTGTTGGCGTCAATCAGTTTGGTCATCACACCACCGAGGGTTTCGATACCCAGTGTCAGCGGAGTCACGTCGAGCAGCACGATGTCGCCTACGCCGCCTTCCTTGTTCAGGATGGCACCCTGGATAGATGCACCTACGGCTACTACCTCGTCGGGGTTCACACCCTTTGAAGGTTCCTTGCCAAAGAAGTTCTTCACCAGTTCCTGAACGGCAGGAATACGGCTGGAACCACCTACCAAAATCACTTCATCGATGTCGGCATTGCTCAACTTGGCATCTGCCATTGCCTTCTGACAAGGTGTCAGACAAGCCTGAATCAGATTGTGAGCCAACTGCTCAAACTTAGCACGTGTTAGGGTCTTTACCAAGTGCTTGGGAACACCACCTACGGGCATGATGTAAGGCAGGTTGATTTCCGTGGAGGTAGAACTTGACAGTTCGATCTTAGCCTTCTCGGCAGCCTCCTTCAGACGCTGCATAGCCATCGGATCCTGTGACAGATCGGCACCCTCGTCATTCTTGAACTCCTGAACGAGCCAGTCGATGATTACCTGGTCGAAGTCGTCACCACCGAGGTGCGTGTCACCATTGGTAGAAAGTACTTCAAATACACCGCCACCGAACTCCAGGATAGAGATATCAAACGTACCACCACCGAGGTCGAACACGGCAATCTTCATGTCCTTGTTGGCCTTGTCAACACCGTATGCCAAAGCAGCGGCAGTAGGCTCGTTGACAATACGCTTCACTTCCAGACCAGCAATCTGACCGGCTTCCTTCGTAGCCTGACGCTGAGAGTCTGAGAAATAGGCAGGTACCGTGATAACGGCTTCCTTCACCTCTTCGCCCAGATAGTCTTCAGCGGTCTTCTTCATCTTCTGCAGCACCATGGCAGAAATCTCTTGCGGCGTATATTTGCGGCCTTCAATCTCCACACGGGGATAGCCACCCTCGTTCACTACCGTATAGGGAACGCGGGCAATTTCCTTTTCGGTTTGCTGCCAGTTCTCACCCATGAAACGCTTAATTGAATAAACGGTGTTCTTTGGGTTTGTGATGGCCTGACGCTTGGCGGGATCACCTACCTTGCGCTCACCGTCCTTTACAAAACCAACCACTGATGGAGTGGTACGCTTACCTTCGCTGTTAGCGATCACTACGGGCTCGTTGCCCTCAAACACTGCAACACAACTGTTAGTTGTACCCAGGTCAATACCAATAATTTTTCCCATAATTGTATCTTATTATTTGTTTATATTTCAAATTTATGAGTTCCTAAGTTCTTAAGTTTATAAGATTCTTAGTCTTTCGTGAACCCGATTATCATTCAACAAATCGTGTGCCATGCTGACAAATTGTGGTAAAATGTGACAGCATGTCAGATAATTTGGCGTATATACAATTTTCTGAGGTGTTATAACGTTCTAAGAATAAAGATAATCAAATTTTACGAAAAATGAAAAAACACTTACTTGTAATGATACTGATGGCCGTGACGAGCCTTCAGGTCCAGGCTGTAGAAATTCCCCTGATTAATAATCCTTTTGGCCGTTCTTGTGAATCGTTGAATGGTTATTGGAAATGTATAGTAGATGTACAGGAAGAGGGTTTCTACGACTACCGTATGAAGGAGAGCCGTTCGGGATTCTTCCGGAATCAGAAACCCACACGCCCCGAGGATTTGGTGGAATACGATTTCGACCGTTCCGATAGTCTGAAGGTTCCCGGCGACTGGAACACTCAGCGCGAACGTCTGTTTTTCTACGAAGGTTGTGTGTGGTATAAGCGCAATTTCCGTCATGATCCGCATGCTGGCAAACATACGGTTCTCTATTTCGGTGCCGTCAACTATGAGGCGGTCGTCTATGTGAACGGAAAGAAAGTCGGAACGCATGAGGGTGGTTTCACTCCTTTCAATTATGATATTACGGACGTTGTTGTTCCTGGTGATAATTTCTTGATAGTGAAGGTTGATAATAAGCGTCGTGCCAATGCTGTGCCCACGAATATCTTTGACTGGTGGAATTACGGTGGAATCACTCGTGACGTGGTTTTATTGGAAGTTGACGAGGTCTATGTGGAAGACTATTCCATCAGTCTTTTCGAGAAGGATTCCAAGAAAATCAGTATGTCCGTTCGTCTGAATCGTCCGCAACCGGGGAAACAGGTGGAAGTCAGTATTCCTGAACTGAAAATCAAGAAAAAACTTATGACGGATGCTGAAGGGTGTGCTAGTTTGGTGGTGAAGGCCAAACCTCAGTTATGGTCACCAGAATCGCCGAAACTCTACAAGATGGATATCGTTTGCGGTAATGACCGCATCTCTGATGAAATAGGTTTCCGTACCATTGAGACGAGCGGCAAACAGATTCTGCTCAACGGAAAGCCTATCTTCCTGAAAGGCATCAGTATTCATGAAGAGAAGACGAATGGTGGAGGACGAGCTAATGGAACTGAAGATGCCCATCTGTTACTGGGTTATGCCAAGGAGTTAGGGTGCAATTTCGTGCGTCTGGCTCATTATCCTCATAATGAATGGGCAGTCCGTGAGGCTGAAAGAATGGGTGTTCTGGTATGGTCGGAGATACCTTGCTACTGGACCATTGCGTGGACAGATCCTAAAACTTACGACAATGCTGCCCGTCAGTTGACAGATATGATTAGACGTGACCATAACCGCGCTAATGTGATTATCTGGAGCATTGCTAATGAAACGCCACATTCTGCAGAGCGTGATCAGTTCCTCTCTCGATTGGCCAAACATGCCCGTTCTTTGGATTCAACACGTTTAATCAGTATGGCCATGGAAGTAACGTCAGCTTCCAACAATGTCAATACGTTGAAAGACAATATGAACCAATATGTGGATGTAATCAGCTTTAACGAATATATCGGTTGGTATCGTGATGTAAACGATGCAGCCAAAATGAGTTGGGTTGTTCCTTATGACAAACCTGTCATCATCAGTGAATTTGGAGGTGGGGCCTTAAAAGGCTATCATGGGGCAAAGAATCAGCGTTGGACAGAGGAATTCCAGGAGAACCTTTATCGTGAGAATACTCGTATGCTTGACAAGATTGATGGACTCGCAGGAACCACTCCTTGGATTCTGAAGGATTTCCGTTCACCTCGTCGTGTGTTGCCAGGTGTTCAGGACTATTATAACAGAAAAGGAATCTTTAGCGACAAGGGTGAAAAGAAACTGGCCTTTGAAGTCCTGAAAAGCTGGTACGAGAAAAAATAATATGTAAGGTGTGGATTGTCGGCTACAAGATTTCCCTGGCAATCCACGCACAAGCTTCTGCATCAGCCAGGGCATGGTGATGATGTTCCAGATAATAGCCACATTCAGCGGCTACGGTTTGCAACTGATGGTTAGCGAGATAGGGGAAAGTTCTGCGGGAAACTCGGCAGGTATCGTAGAATAAATAGTCGGGATAATCCATCTGATAGACACGGAAGACGGCTTTTAGGCAGCCTTCATCAAAGGGACTGTTGTGAGCTACCAGTGGAAGATCTTCAATCAGGGGCTCTACCTGTTCCCACACCTTAGGAAATACAGGGGCATCCTCCGTGTCTTCCCGACAAAGACCATGTACCTGTGAACACCAATAGTTATAGTAGTTGGGCTCAGGCTGTATAAGAGAATAGAATTTATCCACAATCTCCCCGTTCCTTACGACGACAACGCCAACGGAACAGACGCTGCTGCGCTCGTTGTTGGCCGTTTCGAAATCGATGGCTGCAAAGTCTCTCAACATAGGTGCGGATCTATTTGCCTGCAAAGATACGATTAATCTGAGAGACCGGCAAATTTTGCATACATCTTTATAATAAGGACGAGGGTATGCCTGAGATGGCACACCCTCGTTTTCAGAAAACCATGTATAGGAATTGTTTTTAAAGTGGATACTCGTCGAAAGCGTAGAGCACGGTGGAAAGATAGCGCTCACCGGTGTCGGGAAGAAGGGCCACAATCTTTTTGCCCTTGTTCTCGGGGCGTTTGGCTATCTCTGAGGCAGCGAAAGCGGCAGCTCCGGAGGAAATACCAACGAGGAGACCTTCCTGCTGAGCTAACTGGCGACCTGTAAGGATGGCAGCATCGTTTTCTACAGGAAGAATTTCATCGATGTATTCTCCTGCGTAGGTCTTGGGAACAAAACCGGCACCGATGCCCTGAATCTTATGGGGACCTGCGGGGTTGCCACTCAATACGGCAGAGGAGGCAGGCTCTACGGCCACAATCTTCACATTGGGGTTTTTCTCTTTGAGGGCCTTTGCTATACCTGATACAGTACCACCCGTGCCTACACCAGCCACGAATATGTCTATCTTGCCGTCAGTATCCTTCCAGATTTCCTGACCTGTGGTTTCATAGTGGCGTTGGGGATTGGCGGGATTCTCAAACTGCTGCAGAATAACAGAGCCGGGAATAGAGTCGCGGAGCTCGTTTGCGGCTTTGATGGCTCCACTCATACCGTCCTTTCCGCTGGTGAGTCTTACCTCAGCACCATAGGCTTTCACAAGGTTGCGGCGCTCGATGCTCATCGTTTCAGGCATGGTGAGGATGAGGTGATAGCCACGGACGGCAGAGACAAGTGCCAGTCCTACGCCCGTGTTACCGCTGGTGGGTTCAATGATGGTCGCACCTGGTTTGAGGATGCCTTTCTGCTCAGCATCTTCTATCATCGCCAATGCGATGCGGTCTTTTACACTTCCGCCAGGGTTGAAGAATTCAACCTTTGCGATGATGGGAGTCTCGAGCCCTTTAAGGGCGGAGAATTTCTGGAGTTCCAGAAGGGGAGTGTTACCGATAAGCTCGGTAAGCTTTTTTGCTATTGCCATAATTGTAAGCCCCCTCTTATCCCCCTCAAGGGGGTGGCCATATGTGGGGGCGATAGGCCTTTTGTTTTTTTATTCTATATTATTATCAATTATTTAAACGGCTTGGAGGGCTTCGTCCAGGGCATCGATAAGGTCATCGATGTGCTCGGTGCCAATGCTCAGACGAATGGTGGATGGATAGATGTGGGCCTGCTCCAGTTCCTCGGGACTCATCTGCGAATGGGTAGTAGAAGCGGGATGGATGACAAGGCTCTTCACATCAGCAACATTTGCCAGTAGGGAGAAGATGCGCAGATGATCGATGAAGCGCCATGCTTCGTCCTGTCCGCCTTTGATCTCGAAAGTGAAGATAGAACCGGCACCATTGGGGAACAGTTTCTTATAGAGTTCGTGATCAGGATGATCGGGAAGTGAGGGATGATTCACTTTTGCTACCTTGGGATGCTTGGAAAGATAGTCCACAATCTTCAGCGCATTCTCCACATGACGCTCCACACGAAGGCTCAATGTCTCCAGACTCTGCAGAAGAATCCATGCAGAAAGAGGAGCCAGCGTGGCACCTGTATCTCTCAGGATGACGGCACGGATACGGGTTACGAAAGCTGCAGCGCCTGCCACATCGGCAAAGACGGCACCATGATAGCTGGGATCGGGCTTGGCTAAAGTGGGATACTTATCGGCATTGGCCTTGAAGTCAAACTTTCCTCCGTCGATGATGACACCGCCGAGAGTAGATCCATGACCTCCTATAAACTTCGTGGCAGAATGTACCACAACATCAGCACCATGTTCAATGGGACGGAACAAAAAAGGTGTGGCAAAAGTGTTGTCCACAATCACAATCGTGTTGTGACGATGTGCAATCTCCGCAATCTTGTCCACATTCGTCACGGAAGCATTCGGATTGCCGAAAGTCTCAATGATGATGGCCTTTGTGTTGGGGCGGAAAGCCTTTTCAACAGCCTCGAAATCGGAAGGATCAACAATGGTACTGCTGACGCCCTGGGTGGATAGTGTGTGCTCAATGAGGTTAAAGGTGCCGCCATAGAGATTGTCGGCAGCGATGATATGGTCACCATTCTGTGCCACATTCTGCAAGGCATAAGTGATAGCTGCAGCACCAGAGGCTACGGCCAAACCAGCCACGCCACCCTCAAGGGCAGCCACACGGTCCTCGAAAACACCTTGTGTGGTATTGGTCAGACGACCGTAGATGTTACCTGCATCGCGGAGGCCGAAACGGTCAGCGGCATGCTGGGAATTATGGAACACGTAAGATGTTGTCTGGTAGATGGGTACAGCACGTGAATCGGTTACGGGATCAGCCTGTTCCTGTCCTACATGAAGTTGTAGGGTCTCGAAGTGAAGTTTCTTTTCGTTGCTCATAACTTTACATTTTAAATTGTTATTTATTCTAAATATAATTCTTTACCGTGAACCATGAATGCGTAATTCTTGATTCTGGGTGCAAAGTTAAGGCAAAAAAGAGTAGGGGAAAATACCTTGAATGGGGCATTTGCATACCACGATTATGGTATTTCGGCTTTTTTCTCCATATCCCGGCGTGATTTTGACTTCGTAACAAGCCATACTCCAGAGAAAACGAGGATAACGGCAATGCCCTGCGGCCACGTGAAAACACCAATGCCAGTGAGCAGCGAAACCGTTACGGAAACAAGGGGTTGCACATAATTATAAACGGATACCACAGTGGGACGAAGCGTCTTCTGGCCTATCATGGTCAGGATATAGCCCACATAAGTCCCGAAGAATACCACATATCCTGCTTCCAGCCATGTCTTGATGGGGACTTGCGGCCAGTCGATGTCGCAGATAACATGATGTGCAGAGAAGGGAATCACCATAAGGGATGCCCAAAGAAACATCCACTTGTTGGTGGTGAACACATTGTAACGGCGAATGAGTTTATTGAATAACGAGAGATAAAGGGCAAAGGAGAACTGTGCTCCCAGACACAGAAGGTCACCGCGGATGTCGCCCACCTTGTCGCTGACGGCAGAGGCACTTGTCAGAATGAGGATAAGGGCTCCCGAACAACCCATGAGCACGCCTATCGCCTTCTTGCCGGTAATGGGTTCCCGAAGAATGATAGCCGCGAGAATCATGGCAAAGATGGGCATGGAAGTGGTTACGATCGAAGCATTGATAGGGGAGGTGATGCTGAGGCCAATGGTATAGAGGCATTGATTGGTGACAAGTCCGAAGAATCCCGCTCCGACGAACAACAGTTTGTCTTTTGTTGGAACATGCTCTGTAAGTGGTTGATGGTTTATGGTTGATGGTGGAGAAGTGAGGGTTTTGTGCCGTTCCCAGCGTTTTAAGAAAAATGAAGTCAGCCAGAAGAGCAGACATCCGCCTAAAACGCGAAAACTGACCATGGTGATACCGTCGATACCGTGTGTCATGGCATCTTTTCCCAAGGGAGCCATAAGTCCCCAGAAAGCACAGGCGCCAAACATGGACAGGTGAGCAATGAGCGGACGATTATTTTTCATTTGTTTTAATTATTGTGCAAAGGTACAAATTAAATGATAAATGATAATTGATAAATGGCAAATATTTTATATCTTTGTAGCGAAAATCCTTGAGTATGAAATACGCAGATTATATTGAACAGATTGAGATTGATTCATTGTGGAGCGGCAAGCGCCATGTGATATGGGATCTGGACCGTCAGGTAAATATCCTGAGTGGTATTAACGGCGTGGGCAAGAGTACCATCTTAAACAAGGTGGTGAAGAGTGTGGAGCACAAAGGAGACATTGTGAACCATTTGCTCAAAGGGGTGCATATCCGGACGGTACCCGCCGATGCTACACATATCAGGTTTGATGTGATTCGCTCATTCGATCGTCCGTTGGTTAATTCGGATACCATCAGTCGTATGGATATGAGTTTGGCGACGGAATTGGACTGGCAAATCTATAAGTTACAGCGTAAATATCTGGATTACCAGGTTAATATCGGCAATCTGATTATCGAGGAGCTGCAGAAAGGCAATCTGCAGGCAGCACAGGAGTTTTCGGCTGCCAAGACTAAGTTTCAGGACATTATCGATGACCTGTTCAAGGATACCGGCAAGAAGATTGTGCGTACGGAGAATGAAATCCGCTTCTCGCAGATTGGTGAGACACTGGTTCCCTATCAGCTCTCCAGTGGTGAGAAGCAGATGCTGGTCATCCTGTTAACGGTATTGGTGGAGAACAATCTGCCATACGTGCTGTTTATGGATGAGCCGGAAGTGAGCCTTCATATAGAATGGCAACAGCGGCTCATTGAGACCATTCTTGACTTGAATCCCAATGTACAGATTATCCTGACCACCCATTCTCCTGCCGTCATCATGAACGGATGGTTTGACCGGGTAACGGAAGTGACTGATATTACGGATTTGTAAGGTTTCAAGTATGGCTAAAAGGCTGACAGGCAATATATCATCGCAATATTTGGAGGCGGCTAACCGGCTGCGGTCCAAGAATGCACGTAAGCGTATCGTGGCTTACGTGGAGAGCTATGATGACATCCTGTTTTGGCGCACCGTACTCTCTCCCTATGAGAATGAGAAACGTTATTTTGAAGTGATGCTGCCTTCCCATAAGACCTTGGAACGCGGAAAGAAGTCTGTGTTGATGAATCTGGTCTTTAAAGAGAGGAAAGAGGAAAGAGGAGAGAGGAAAGAGGAGAGAGGACAGGGGACAGAGGAGAGAGATATCCTAGGTCCTTCGATGCTGGCTTGTGTGGATGCTGATTACGACTATCTTATCAAAGGGGCCACGGAAACATCACGGAAGATCTGGGAGAATCCCTATGTGCTTCATACCTATGCTTATTCTATCGAGAATCTGCAATGCTATGCGCCTTCACTGCATAATGTGGTGGTGATGGTGACGCTGAACGACAGTCATATCTTCGACTTCGAAGAGTGGTTGCGTCTTTATTCCGAAGCCATTTTCCCGCTTTTCGTGTGGAGCATCTGGCACTATCGCCGTCCCATTTATACGAATTTCACGATAACAGATTTTAATCGCGTCATTGATCTCGGCGGCTTCACACTGAGCAATCCCATGGGGGCATTGCAGAATATCCGCAATAAAGTCTATAAAAAGGTGGGTTGGCTACAACGGCAATATCCCGATGCCAAGGAGAGTTATCTGGATTTGAAGCGGGAATTGCAGGAAGAGTTGGGCGTGACTCCCCAGACTACCTATTTATATATACAGGGACATCACTTTTTCGACAAAGTGATTTTGCCCATGATGGATAAGGTGTGTTCGAAATTGGTACGCGAACGTGAACAGGAAATTCGTGTCCAGAGCCGCCATTTCACCCAGATGCGCAACGAACTGTCCTGTTATAATCACAGTACACAAGATATAGCCCAGATGCTCAAGAAGAACATGGGCTATATGCAGTGTGAGGCTTTCCAGCGGATTCTGCGGGATGTGGAAAAGCTGTTAAACGTAGGTCTCGAGAAACTTGAAGGTTCCGCTGATTCTGAGACGTTCAGTAGTGGCGGGAACGAGTAGGGTTTCGCCCGTTTTGATGCTGACCTCATGACCTTCGTTGTCCACGATTTTTCCTTCTCCTTTTAATCCAATCAGAATCACGAAAGAATCGAGTTCCTTATAATCGAGTGTCATGGGTTCATCAAGGTCATAGACAGTTGTGTTGAAATAAGGGCAATGTACCAGTGATACCCCCCTATTCTTGCGTTCCACGTAATATTGCCGGTAATCATCTTCCACCTGATAGTTGATGCTCTCAGCGGCTAGTTTGGTGTGCAGTTCACGCAGATTCCCGTTCTTGTCACGACGTTTGAAATCATAGATACGATAGGTGACGTCAGAGGTCTGCTGGATTTCAGTTAGAAAACAACCGGCACCAATGGCATGAATACGTCCTGCAGGCAGGAAAAAACAATCGCCTTCCTTAACCTCATATTGTGCCAATGCATCACAGATGGTGTCGTCTTCCACCATTTTCTTATATTTTTCAGGGGTGATTTCCTTTTTCAGTCCACAGTAGAGTTTGGCGTCTTTGTCAGATTCCATTAGATACCACATCTCTGTCTTTCCATGAGGTTTTCCCTGTTTATGTGCAATTTCGTCGTTGGGGTGCACCTGTATGGAAAGATCCTTACGGGCATCAATAAACTTGATAAGCAACGGAAATTCGTCGCCGAAACGCTGATAATTATCTCGGCCCACGAGTTTATCCTTCATTTCTACCACTAACTCGTTAAGTCTTTTCCCTTTCATCGGACCTTCTTTGACGATGGTCTCATGATCTTCTACTCCTGAAATTTCCCAGCTCTCACCTACGTCCTCCATGGAGGAGTCGAGGTGCTTGAACGGTATAATCTTTTTCCCACCCCAAAGGGTCTGCTTTAGAAGTGGTTCGAACTTTATAGGTTGCATGTCTTGTTATACAGTTTCTATCTTTTACCTTTATTTCTTTGTTTATCTATACGATTCACCGAATCAAAACACTTATTTTTCCGTTATCGTTATCGTCAAAATACTTTTAACCAGCCACGTAGTGGCGCTTAAACAGTCCGAAGGACGCTTAAACTATTAACCCTTTATTGAGGGATGGGAGCTAGGGTAGGCCCCTGCTTTAGAGCCGCCCTTATCGAGGGGCTCAAAATGTTATCGTTCTAATTATCCTTCCAGAATGACGGGGTGAACAGAACCACCACGCTGAAGATTTCAAGACGCCCCATCAGCATCAGCAGCGAAAGCAGCCACTTCACGACGTCGGGCAATACATCCCATGACATCGTGGGACCGATCTCCAGTCCAAGCGTAGGTCCCACGTTGCTGGCGCAACTCAGGGCGATGGTGAAGGAGTTGGTGCTGTCCACTCCGGCCAGAATCATAATGAAATAGGATACGAGCGCCAGCATGAAATAGGCGGCGAAGAATGCCATCAATGTCATCTGCTGTCCATAGGCTACGCTCATGCCGTTTACCTTTACGGGAAGTACGGCTTTGGGATGGAGGATATGCTTCAGTTCGTTCTGCACGATTTTCAGTACCATGACACCCCGGACACACTTGAATCCTCCTGCCGTGCTGCCTGCACATCCACCGAAGAACATGCAGACACTCAGAACCACCCATGTAATATGATGCCATTGTGCCGCGTTGTCATTGAAGACACCTGTAGTAGTCAGGAATGATACCACTTGGAACAGTGCATTCTTGATGCCTTCTTCCAGCGTGTAGTCGTTGTATCTTAGCAGGAAATAGGTGATAACCGTTGTGGCGATAACCACTAGTGCGCAGTAGAGCTTTAATTCCGTGTTCTTGAAGAACTGCTTGACACGCCCCTTGAAAATCATGGCATAGAGCATCGTGAAACTGATGCCCGAGAGAAACATGAAGGTAATGGACGTGTAGTCGATGAAAGCGCTGTGATAGAATCCCGTAGACTCGCTGTGGGTGGCAAAGCCTCCTGTAGCGGTAATCGTCATGGCATAGTTCATACAGTCAAACAAATCCATGCCTCCAAAATAGAACATGATGGCACAACCAATCGTCAGGGTGAGATAGATGCTCCAAATCCATTTGGCATTCGTACTGAGCCGTGGATGCATCTTAGCACGGATGGGACCCGTAGCTTCGGCCGCGAACACTTTCACTGTTCCGCCTACCATGGAAGGAAGAATGGCAATGGTGAAGAACACAATTCCCAAACCGCCAATCCATTGGGTCATTGAACGCCAGAAAAGCAGTCCGTGGGGAAGAACTTCCACCACATCGATGACGGAGGCTCCCGTCGTGGTAAAGCCGGAGATGGTCTCAAAATAGGCATTGGTGAAATTGGGAATATAGCCGCTGATAGAGAAGGGGAAGGAACCAAACAAACTGAAAATGATCCAGGTGAGTGTTACCAGCAGATAGGCATCGCGTCGGCCTAAGTTGTTGCTGGCATTACGTCCCATAAACCGTAGGATGATGGCACCGATGAACATCAGAACCAACGTAATGGAGAAGGCCATGATGTCGTCTTCATGGTAAAAAAGTGAAACACCGATACATACCAGGATAAACATGGCTTCCAACAGAAGCAATGATCCCAGTATTTTATATATCAGTTTGAAGTTAATCATGATTCTTCACTCTTCACTTACTTAAAGTATTTCTCAATCTTTTCCATGCTCAAGTCATGGCAGAACACCACTACGATATCACCGGCTTCAATCTGTGTTCCACCGCTAACGAGTTGTCCTTGTCCGTGACGTACCAAACCACCAATGGTGGCACCTTTGGGAAGTCCCAGTTCGAACACTTTCTTTTTGGTCACCTTGGAGCCTTGTTGGGCTGTGAACTCAGCGACATCGGCATTGGCCGTCATCAGGAACCGGATGTTGTGGACGTCTTCATCGAGCATCATCTGGTAGATGGCACTCGCTGCCATGGCTTTCTTATTGACAATCGTACCGATATCCAGACTTTCGGCCATGGCTACATAGTCCATGTTTTCCACCATCGCCACCGTCTTTCTTACACCTAGTCGCTTGGCTGTCAGACAAGCCAGGATATTGGTTTCCGCATTTCCAGTCAAGGCTACGAAAGCCTGGGTATTCTTTACACCCTCTTCCAAGAGCAGTTGAATGTCACGTCCGTCGCCATTGATCACCATTGTAGTGTCGGTATCCACGAGATCGTTCAGTTTCTGACAGCGATGGTCATTCAATTCGAGAATCTTGCATCTCATGTATTCCGGCATCATGGCCACGGCACGTACTGCCGTCTCACCGCCACCCATGATCATCACGTTCTTCACATCTACATAGTGTTCTTTTCCAACAATCTTGCGGATATAGGGAATATAATTGCGGGTGGTCATGAAGTAGGCCAGGTCGTAGATTTTCAGTTCGTCATCACCGCGTGGGATAATCGTCTCGTCGCCTCTCTTGATGGCTACGATATGATAGGGGGATTCTGGTTTACAGAGGTCTTTCAGAGGCTCATTGAGAATCTCACAGGTTTCACGGAGCTTGATGCCCAGCATCACGAGTGCCCCGTCATGTACGTCCCAGCGCTGACGTACCCACGACATTTTCAGTCCGTTGGTGATTTCTTTAGCGGCTAGGTTTTCGGGATAGATGAGCGAACTGATACCGATACGTTCAAAGAATCCATCGAGTTTCGGATCAATATATTCGTAGTTGTCCACTTTGGCCACCGTACGTTTCGCACCCATTGCCTTGGCCATGATACACGTATTGAGGTTCAGGCTCTGGTCGGGAGTGACAGCAATATAGAGATCGGCATTCTTCACGCCAGCTTCTACCATTGTGGAGATACGCGACGGATCATCGTTGATGGTGAGCAGGTCATAGTCGCTCGATACATTCAACAACCGCTCCTCATCGTCGTCAATCAGCACCGTGTCCTGATTGTTTCGCGAGAGCAGTTTTGCCAGATGTGTTCCGATGGCATAAGCGCCAGAGATGATGATCTTCATAATGCTTAATGCTTAATTCTTAATTGATCATTGAAAATTGCCACAGGCAATAACTCTTAATTCTTAACTCTTAATTCTTAATTCTTTCAGGATCCCCTCTTTGTCAATACCCACGATATGCTGAAGTTCTTTCACAGTGCCATGCTCCACGAACTCGTCAGGAAGTCCCAGACGAGTAATCTGTGGATGATAGCCGTGGTCGTTCATCCATTCCAGTACGGCAGAGCCCAGTCCTCCTGTACGCACTCCGTCTTCCACAGTGATGATGCGGCTGAATCGCTGGCCTATTTCTTCAAGGAGGTTCTCATCCAAAGGTTTCAGGAAACGCATGTCGTAATGAGCTGCATTCTCCATTTCATCCAATGCAGCCTCAACAGTGTTGCCGACAGGACCTATCGAAAGGATGGCTACATCTTTTCCGTCGCGGATTTTGCGTCCGGTGCCCACTTCCACCTCTTCCAACGGACAACGCCAGTCCACCAGAACACCCTTTCCTCGGGGATAACGGATGACGAATGTTCCCTTTTCCGGCAATTGGGCCGTGTACATCAGTTTCCGCAACTCATGCTCGTCCATAGGCGAGGCAATCGTCAGATTAGGTATGGGGCGGAGTGCTGCCAAATCGAAGGCGCCATGATGTGTGGCACCGTCTTCACCCACCAGTCCTGCACGGTCGAGGCAGATGACAACGGGGAGATTCAGGATGGCGAGGTCATGAATGATATTGTCGTAGGCGCGCTGGGCGAAAGCACTGTAGATGTTGCAGAAAGGCAACAGCCCGTCCTTTGCCATTCCGCCGGAGAATGTCACGGCATGGCCTTCGGCAATACCTACGTCGAAGGTGCGCTTAGGCATCTTCTCCATCATGATGTTCATCGAACATCCTGTTGGCATGGCAGGAGTCACTCCCACTATCTTGGGGTTCTGTTCTGCGAGTTCAAGCAGGGTTTCGCCAAATACCTTCTGGAATTTAGGTGGCTGGTTCTCACAGTCTTCACAAATACGTTCACCAGTATCTACGTCAAATTTTCCGGGTGCATGCCAGATGGTTGCCTCGTTTTCTGCCGGTGCATAACCATATCCTTTCTTCGTGTGCAGATGGAGCAGCTTCGGACCTTTCATATTCTTCAGCTGACGGAGCAGGCGCACGATTTCCTTCACATCATGACCGTTAAAAGGACCGAAGTAACGGATGTTCATGCCCTCGAAGATATTCTGCTGATGCGAGATGGCACTTTTCACGGCATTGCTCAGTCGGATAAGTCCCTTTCGGCGGTCTTCTTCCAGATAACCATTGCGGTTCAGCCATTTATAGGCTTTATAGCGCAGTTTGTTATAGGTCTCGTTGGTGTTGAGGTTGATGAGATATTCCTTCATACCTCCCACCGAACGGTCTATCGACATGTTGTTGTCGTTGAGGATGATAAGCAGGTCGTTGGGCGTTGAGGATACATTGTTGAGTCCTTCGAAAGCCAGTCCGCCACTCATAGCACCGTCACCGATTACGGCCACAACCTTCCTCATCTTCTCGTTTTCTCCTTTTCTCATTCTCTCAGCTGCAACCGCCATACCCAGGGCAGCTGAAATGCTGTTGGAGGCATGTCCGCAGGTAAACGAGTCGTATTCGCTCTCTTTGGGAGAAGGAAAAGGCATGAGTCCGCCTAGTTTGCGGTTGGTCTTGAACTGTTCCCGCCGGCCTGTCAGAATCTTATGTCCATAAGCCTGATGGCCCACATCCCATACGATGCGGTCCTCAGGAGTGTCGAAGACGTAGTGTAACGCCACCGTTATCTCCACGGCACCAAGGCTAGAGGCCAGGTGTCCGGGGTTCACCGAAAGTTCCTGCACGATGTCCTCGCGCAGTTCTTTGCAGAGTTGCGGCAGTTCATCCACCGTTAATTTCCGCAAGTCTTCCGGGTCTTTAATTTTGTTAAGTATATTGAATTTATTATCTTCCACTTGTGTAAATATCTGCGTACAAAGGTAAGTAAAAATTAAATATGTACCAAGCAAAAATTCTTTTTTCTCCTTTCTTGTTGCATAAACAAAATAAATTTGCTATCTTTGGCGAGCAAAACATAACTTTATCGATGAAGAAAACATTTTACTTGTTGGCTGCTTTTACCTTGACCTTGACGGCAGCCGCACAGCAGAAAGATGGTGGCATTTCACAGCAGATGCTGCAAGAGATTATCAGTGCCCAACCACAGGGGGCCACGACTCAGGCATTGTCCAACGCTATAGCTACGAATAACATTGACGATTTGGCCCGTACGCGTAACAGTCTGAATGTCATCGACAAGCATTTCTGCATTGAGACGCCGAAACAGAGTATCACTAATCAGAAGTCTTCCGGACGCTGTTGGATGTTCAGCGGTTTGAATGTACTGCGCGCCGACTTCGCCCGCCTGCATAAGGATTCTCTCCAGCTCAGTTTCTCTCAGGACTATTTGTTCTTCTATGATCAGTTGGAGAAGGCGAACCTTTTCCTGCAAGGCATTATCGACACGGGTAAAAAGCCCATCGATGACCAGCGCGTGCGTTTCTTCCTCCAGAATCCCATTGGTGACGGCGGCACTTTTTGCGGCGTTTCTGATCTGACGGAGAAATACGGTCTGGTTCCTACGGAAGTGTGTCCTGAGACCTATTCTGCCGATAACACCACGAAGATGCGTGCCATCATTAAGAGCAAGCTTCGTGAGCAGGCCCTGCAGTTACGTGATTTGGTGCAGAAGGGGACGGCAGCGAAAACGATAACGAAAACGAAAACTCAGATGCTCGCTGAGATTTATCGGATGCTGACGCTAACATTGGGAGAACCTGTGAAGGAATTCACCTATGCCTTCCGCAACAAAGAAGGTAAGCCCATGACCGAAGCTAAGACCTATACCCCTCAGTCTTTCTATAAAGAAGTTGTAGGCGGGAGCCTGAACGGCACTTTCATTATGGTGATGAACGATCCTCGCCGTCCTTATCATAAGACCTATGAGGTGGAATATGACCGCCACACCTATGACGGACACAACTGGAAATACCTGAACCTGCCGATGGATGAGATTGAGGCACTGGCTATCTCACAGCTCAAGGACGGTCGCAAACTCTATAGCTCTTATGATGTGGGCAAGCAACTTGACCGCAAGCGCGGATTCCTCGACCTCGACAACTACGATTACGGATCGCTCTTCGGTACCACCTTCAATATGGACAAAGCACAGCGCATAGAGACTTTCGACAGTGGCAGCACCCATGCCATGACGCTTACTGCCGTTGATCTGGATGCTCAGGGAAAGGCCACCAAATGGAAGGTGGAGAACTCATGGGGTGCCGACAGTGGTGTGAATGGTTATCTGATTATGACCGACCGTTGGTTCCGGGAATATATGTTCCGTCTGGTCGTTGACAAGAAGTACGTTTCGTCAACCTTGCTGAAGGAGTACGAGCAAAAGCCATTGATGGTCATGCCCGAAGATCCACTCTTCTCTGCGGATGAATGAAGTAATTGTCGAGAGAACGTGAGAGCGAGAGAGCGAAGGAACGAGAATACTCCAAGCCTTCGCATCATCTCCCCCAAAAGTAATCTCGTCCCCACGTCCCCTCGTCCTCTCGTTCTCTTAAACAGCTGCAAAGCAGCACTTAACCTTTTAACCCTTTAAACTTTTAAACCTTTATATATTGTTTAACCTTTTAAATTTTCAAAGTCATGAGTAACTACAAAATTATCGACGTTGAGGGTATTGGACCCGTTTATGGCGAAAAACTGTTGGCTGCAGGTATTAAGGATACAGACGCACTGCTTGAGAAGTGTGCAAAGCCCGCTGGCCGTAAAGCTCTTGAAGAAGAGACCGGTATCTCTGGAAAACTGATTCTTACATGGACGAATCATTGCGACCTGATGCGTATCAACGGTGTAGGCCCCCAGTTCTCTGAGTTGTTGGAGGCTGCTGGTGTAGATACCGTGAAGGAACTGAAGCATCGTGTTCCCGCAAATCTGCAGGCAAAACTCGAGGAGATTAACGCAGAGAAGAATCTTGTCAACCGCGTTCCTGCCGTTGTAGAGGTTGAAAAGATGATTGAGCAGGCCAAGGAACTGCCCGCCGTGATGGAGTACTAATTCCATCTGCAATACATTTGAACAATACTAAAGCGCAGCCTTTGAACTGCCTGTCTCTTACTAAGAGCAGGACGGCAGAGGCTGCGCTCTATTTTCTGTGTGTACACTTTGGCGTTTCCACACCTATTATTATTTATGGAATGGCCATATTGAGGATGTTTTTTGTTTGGAAATAAACTTTTTTCGTGGAAAAAGTAAAATAATCGGTTTTGAGGGTTGGGAAAAAGACACTTCGATTGTCTTATAGGTAGAAAGATTGGAAATAGAATGCCCAACAGAGAAGACGCGATGGCGGCGCTGTTCCGCCAGCACTACAACGAGCTACTGCGCTGTGCGCGCATCCTGCTCCATGACGACGAAGACGCCCGCGACGCTGTAGGCGACGTGATGGCGCGTCTGATGGCTGCCGAACTGCTGCCCGATGAAGACCGGCTTGTTGCCTATGCAAGGAGCAGTGTGCGATTTGAGTGCCTGAACCGGATTAAGCGGATGAAACTGCACGAACGTATGCGGCGTGCATTGCCTCTTGACGTCAGTGAGCAGGCAGACGACCGCGGGGAAGAAGAGGAGCAGTACCGGCTGTATCAGGAATTTGTCCGTTCGGAGCTTACACCACAGATTCGCCGCGTATTCCAGATGCACTATGGTGAGCGGCTGAAATATCGCGAGATAGCTCAGATGGTGGGCGTCAGCGAGGCTACCGTCTATAAATATCTCTCGCAGGCAATCTTAAAACTGAAAAACCGATTCAACCCATGAAGAAAGAAGAAAAACTGGAGTTGCTCCTGAAGATGCAAAATGATCCGGAGCAGTTCACGGAAGAAGAAATCCGGCAGCTGTTGGAAGACGACGAGTGCCGTCAATTCTACGCGCAGATGGTCAGGGCAACCGATTCCGTCTTTGCCGATGACGCCCTGTTCTCTTCAGAAGATGGCGTGGAGACAGCTAAAGAGCGAACCTTGATTCCGACAATCCGAAAAGTGGCAGCTGCCCTTGTCGGTATCTTGATGCTCTCAGGCATAGCCTATGCCGCCATTCATTACACAAGGAACCGGGAGGTTAAGCAGCAGACGGAGTATACTGTGACGGAACAGTCAGTCAATCAGGAGGCCAAGGAAACGAGGATGTTGCCGGATAGCACGGTTGTGGCTCAGCCAAAGACCTTTGAGAATGTTCCGTTGAAGGACATCGTGGAAGAAATCGCCGCTTACCATCATCTGACGGTTGAGGTGAGAAACGGCGAAGCTGCCGCCTTGCGACTCTATTATCCGTGGAACCCACAGATGTCGCTCCGTCAGGTGATGGAAGAGCTGAACAGGTTCGAGAAAGTGCAACTGGCCGTCAAGGAAAACGTAATCATCATCGAGTAAGCCATGAGAAACACATTGTACATTCTTTTCTTGTGTTTCTTCATGACACAGGCACAGGCGCAGCGTCTCACCAAGAGGTACGCCGAGACGTCACTTTCCGACGTGCTCATTGATTTGAACAAGTCACAGCATGACAAGCGCATCAGTTTCATCTACAACGAGTTGGAGGATTTTACCGTGACTGCCAGCTTCCGCAACAGTACTGTTGACAATGCTGTTCGCGAGGTGGTGGGCTTCTATCCGATGAAAATTACCTTGAACGACAGTCTCATTACCGTGGAATGCATCCAGAAAGAGGCACAAAAGGTAATTGGGCGCGTCATCGACGAACAGGGCCAGCCCGTAGAATTTGCCAATGTAGCCTTACTTAGCATCGCCGACTCGACATTCATCAATGGCGGCGTAACGAATCAGAATGGCGATTTCGTCATTCCCTGCCGTCCGGGACGGATGCTCATCCGTGTCACCTTTGTGGGCTACAAGACTCATTATCAGCCTTGTACTGTGGGCGAAGTGGGAAATATCCGACTGAAAAAGGACGCCATTGTGTTGCAGAATGTCGTGGTAAAAGGCGAGATTCCACAATATAAGATGGTTCAGGGTGGAATGGCAGTTGACATTCAGCACTCCATCCTGCATGATGTTGGCTCTGCCGACGATTTACTCTCAATGCTACCCATGATTCAAGGGCGTGACGGCAAGTTCGAGGTTTTAGCCAAGGGCGAGCCGGAAATCTACATTAATAATAAAAAGGTACGCGATGGCGTTGAACTGAAACAGTTGAAATCGATGGACATCAAGAATGTGGAGATTATCACGGCGCCAGGTGCCAAGTATAATGCTGAGGTAAATGCCGTCATCCGCATCAAGACGCTGAAGCCCCAAGGCGACGGATTCAGTCTGATGGCTATCAGCCAGACGTGGAAGAACAACAAATGGAACAACTACGACGACCTGACCTTGAAATACCGTACAGGCGGGCTGGAGGCGTTTGCCACCATAGCTCTCGACAACGGCCACTATAGCGCAGAACAGAACCTTGAGCAGGAACTGCATATCAAAAAAGACGAGTTCAGCGCACAAGTTGAACTGCCGATAAGGAGTAGTTGGACGCAGTTCCAGTACAAGACAGGTGTGAGTTATGACTTCAATACCGACCATTCCTTAGGACTGAGTTTCTCGTCGCAGAAATTATTCTACAATAAGTTCAAGACTGATATGGAGCAAACCTATCAGAAGAATGGTGCCTTCTACGGTGACGTCCTTTTGAAAACAGATATCGACGAACTCGATAAACCCGTATGGGAACTGAACTCATATTATGTGGGAAAGGCAGGAAAATTAGGCATCGACCTAAACGCCACGATATTGCAGAGAATAACGGAAAACCATCTTAACCAGCAGGAGTATAGTAAAGAACTTGGCGACCGCACCATCACTACCCTTAATATGGAAAACCGCCGTATGATGGCAGGCAAGCTGGTGCTGACTTATCCCATATGGAAAGGCGTACTGAGTGGCGGATCGGAGGCTACAAACACGATTAGTTATGGTCGAAATGTCAATCAAGAAGACATTATACCAGAAGCTGACAACGAGATGAGAGAAAGAAACGTTGCCGGATTTGCTGAATACGAGATGCAGTTGGGCTTTTGGCACCTGAATGCCGGTCTTCGCTTTGAGCATGTAAAAACAGATTACTATTCGTTTGGCGAATGGCAGGAAGAACCCAGCCGCACCTATAACGACTGGTTTCCCAACCTTTCAGCAGCATGGCAGAAAGGCAAGTGGAGCGCACAGCTCAGCTACAGCAAGCGTATCACCCGTCCGCCCTACAATATGTTGAGTTCTGTAATCGTCTACGACAGCCGTATGTTCTATGAGGGCGGCAATCCGCTGTTGCGCCCGTCGGTACGTCAGAGTATCGATTTCAACCTGACCTATTCGTGGCTGACCTTTGTCACGGGCTTCACCCGTGAGAACGATCTCTTTACCCATATCTGCAGAGTGTACGATGAAGAGCAGGAGATAGGCATCTTCCAACCCGTCAACTTCGACCATCAGGATCGCGTCTATGCCACGCTCGTTGCCTCGCCGAAGTTCGGCTTCTGGCATCCCACTGCCACGTTGCACTACTATCAGCAGATGTTCGACGCCGAAGCGTATGGTGCGCCAAAGAAACTGAACAAACCCGAATTCAGTTTCAATCTGAACAGTTGGTTCGTCATCGACCCCACGGCGAAGGCCCTGGTACAAGTCAGCTATACCGGCAGCAACCATTGGGGATTCATGTATCGCGGCAGCAACTTCGCTGTGAACGCCCGTTTGCAGAAGACCTTCTTAAAGGGGAGCCTTTCAGCTACGCTCTATGCCAACGATATCTTCCGCACGTCCAGAAGCAAAATGACTACCTATTATGCCATAGGAAAGACGGTGCAGGATGTCTACACCTATACGCAATGTGTGGGACTTACACTGAGCTATAACTTCAACGCCGCCAGTTCTAAGTACAAGGGAACAGGTGCAGGTAATGAAGAGAAAGGCCGTCTGTAAGGCGAACAAGCCCAGAATAAGATTTTTTAGGGAATTATTTGACCCTCCAAAAGAAATAAAAATGTACCTTTGCAATAAATAACAACAGAACAACAATGAAGAAAAACATTATCATGGCCTTACTCGCCCTCGTAGCCCTGACGGGAAAGGCACAGGTGCAACCCACCACCGCCCTAATCGGCTCATGGTCGGGTAAACTGAATGTGGGTACCATGTCATTGACTATTGTGCTTCATCTCGACCAGGCAGACGGTTATGTGTTGGTGACGATGGACAGTCCTGACCAGGGAGCTAAGGGTATTGGTACTTTTAAGGAATTCCTTTCTGACGACTCGCTGGCCATCAAGGTAGAACAAATAGGAATGACCTATCGTGCCAAGCTGAAAGACGGAAAGCTCGATGGTACGTTCTCACAGAACGGTCTGAAAATCCCCTTGGTGTTGACAAGAGGGGATGTTGCTGAGGTGAAGCGCCCGCAGAATCCGCAGCCGCCGTTTCCCTACGAGACAGAGGAGGTGACGTTCCGCAACGAAGCGGATGGAGCCACCTTGGCAGGTACGCTGACTTACCCTGTTGGCTCTGGCAAGCAGTCGAAGAAGAAACCTATTGTCGTCTTGTTCGTATCGGGTAGTGGACAGCAGAACCGCGATGAAGAGGTTTTCAATCACAAACCATTTTTCGTGATTGCCGACTATCTGGCTCGTCAGGGCATTGCCACACTACGTTATGACGACCGTGCTACAGGCAAATCTACTGGGGGCGATGTGAAGAAAGGCACGTCGGAGGACTTTATGCGTGATGCCTTAGCTGGTCTTGAGTTCCTGCGCCAACAGAAAAAGTTCAGCAAGGTAGGAATGCTCGGTCATAGTGAGGGTGGACTGATTGCCTTTATGCTTGGTGCTAAGAAACAGACCGATTTCATTGTTTCCCTGGCCGGTCCTGGTGTGAAGGGTGATACGCTGCTGACCGCACAGAACAACCGCATTCTGTCGCTGTCGGGATTACCTGCTACGATGACAGTGGAGAAATGTCGCCAGCAGCAAGATGTTCAGGAGATTCCGTGGCTGAAATGGTTTATCGACTACGACCCGACAAGTAATATCCGCAGCACCCGCTGTCCGGTGTTTGCTTTGAACGGTGATCTCGACTGTCAGGTCATTGCCTCGCAGAACCTTACTGCCATCCAGCAGCTGTTGCCCAAGTCAAAAAAGAATCTTGTGAAGGAATATCCCGGACTCAATCATCTTTTCCAACACAGTACCACAGGACTTCCCGCAGAATACGGGCAGATTGAGGAAACCATTTCGCCCGAAGTACTGCAGGATATTGCCCAATGGCTCAAATCGCTGTAAAAAGCACTCATAGGTAATGACGAAAAGAACCGTTTGTAGCTTTATAATAAGATTATAATAATCTTTATATAATGTTGTAACTGCCTTTCTATGTGGCTTTTACAATAATAAATAATTCCGCTTTTCATCAGAAAGGCGGAATTATTGTTATTTTGCTTGGTGGAGGGAATCCTTACACCAAATGCTCAATAAGATCGGCACGTTCGCCGGGCAGCATATCGATGACAGGGATCTCAATCATCGTGTAGCACCCGGGCTGCTGACGCATGGAAGCACGAGCTACATTCACCAACACCTGACCCGTCAGCGCGGGGTTGTTGATGCTCATATTGAACTCCAGACGCTGGTTTTGTGTCTTTCCACTCACACCCTTGCGCACCAGATTCACACCATGACCCATATCGCGGACGGCATCCACCGACTCCACCGCAAAGACATGCGTCTCATCATTAGCGAAATAAGGATCAGCCTTGATGGCAGCCGTCACATCCTCTAACTTGGCACCCTCTTCCAGTTCCACATACACCATGCGGCGATGAATACCTTCTCCGAGGGGAATCGTCATCGAGAGCGCGTTCTTCACACCTGCTTTCGAACGAACACAAACAGAGTGTCCCATCGACATACCAGGACCGAAGTTCGTGTAGCTCAGACCTTTAGGAGCCAGACTCTGCATCAGCGTGCGGACGATGGAGTCCGATCCCGGATCCCATCCGGCAGCAATCACGCTCACCGTACCCGTTTTCTTGTTCAGTTCCATCAGACGCTCACGATAGCCGCGGATATTGGTATGGATGTCGAAAGAGTCAACGGTATTGATGCCTAAAGGCAGAATCTGATTGGCATATTCCTCGCAGGAACGCGTGGGGGTCGCCAGAATAGCCACATCCACATCCTTCAGTTCCTTGATATCCTTCACCACCTCATACGGTGCCAACTCAGCGGGCTTGTTCTCCGCACCATTACGGCGCACGATACCAGCTACTTCGAAATCCTCGGAAGCCTCCAAAGCTTGGAGGGCATACTTACCGATATTGCCGTAACCAACGACGGCTGCTCTGATTTTCTTCATGTTCTTTTTGTTTGTTTATGAGTGTGTTTGCTGTTTTGTTTGTTTTTTCTGAGTGCAGCCTAATTTCATGGCACCAGCCATAAAATAGCTGCAAGATGAATGAAAAGACCAAACATTTTGTTTGTTTTTTCTGGAAGAGGGAATTATTTAAATTGTACACAGAGACACAGAGATACAGAGTTATTTGTCATCGTCATAGTCATAGTCATTAACTTTTAAACAGCCACGTAGTGGCGCTTAAACAGTCCGAAGGACGCTTAAACAGTTGCGAAGCAACGCTTAAACCCTTATCTGTGTCTTTGTATTTTTGCAATCTGCAAAAAAAGTCGTACCTTTGTTTCCGTAAACGTAAAAACTCAAAACCATGAAGAATCATCGTCTTTTCCTAAGTACTATCCTCACGCTCTTTACCCTTTCAGTCTGTGCCCAGGCAGAACGGATTCAGAAGCGTGACTACAACAAATATGCCAATTATGACGAGTCAAAAGTTCCCGCCTACACTTTGCCCGATGCACTCCTCTGTAGCGATGGTACCCGTGTCACCACCGTAGAAGAATGGGAACAAAAACGGCGTCCTGAACTTTTCCAACTCTTCGAGACCTACATGTTCGGAAAGGCTCCGGCAGCACCCTCACCACTCATTTACCGTGTAACGGATACCGCTCAGAAAGAACTGGGCGGAAAAGCCATTCGGAAACTGGTGGATATCATGCTGACCTCAAAGTCCGAAGGCCCCGTGCTCCATCTGCAGCTCTATCTCCCGAGAGAGGCCCGCCGCCATCGAGTCCCTGTTATTCTCGGCATCAGTTTCAAACCCAACAACACCATTCACGAAGGCCCCTGGGCGCTCGACAGCATTCTCGCCCATGGTTATGGACTCGCCACCTTCTGTTATGAAGACGTGGAGCCAGACCGTTTCGACAATCATCAGACTTGTCTCCATACCTATTATTATAAAGGTTCCCAAAGAGAGCCTTGGCCTGATGAGTGGGGAGCTGTTGCCGCTTGGGCATGGGGGATGAATCGTGCTATGGACTATCTCGTTCAGGATCCGCAGGTCGATGCCAGTAAGGTAGCTATTCTCGGTCATTCCCGTTTAGGAAAAGCTGTACTGTGGGCAGCCGCCTGTGACCCCCGCTTTGCACTTATTATCCCCGTCAACTCCGGCTGTTGTGGTGCCGCCCTTTCCCGTCGTCAGTTTGGTGAGACCGTGGAGACCGTCAACTACCGTTTCCGTCATTGGTACTGTGGCAATTACAAGCAGTTCAATGCCCGTGAAGAGCACATGCCTTTTGATCAACATGAGCTGATAGCCCTTTCCGCACCCCGTCCTATTTATATTGCCAGTGCTGAAGATGACAAATGGAGTGATCCCTATGGAGAATTCCTCGGTGCCAAGGGAGCTGAGCCCGTTTATGCCCTTTATGGTCTGAAAGGCATAGGTTCTGACCAGCTGACCCCTTTGGATATACCCTATGCTGATGGAGCTATTGCCTATCACATCCGTCGCGGCCCCCATGCCGTTCTATCTTACGATTGGCAGCAGTTCCTTCGTTTTGCCGACCGTTATTTCAAATAAAAAGTGGACGAACAATCATGTTCGTCCACTTTTACAATATTAAACTTTTAAACAGCGAAGCGCTTAAACAGTCGCTACGCGACGCTTAAACCCTTATTTATTCTTCTTCGTAATCGTTGTTCCAATCGTCATTCATTCCGTCGAACTCCTTGGCATCAGAATCACTGGGATTAGCGGAACCTTTTTCTATTCCGATAGATGCAGCAATCATCTGCGACAAATCAACATTGATTTCCTTTGTAATTGGCTTAATATATTTTTTCATGTTCATAATCATTTTATCGTTAGACAATTATCTGCTTACTTAATATACTTCTTACCGTTCTTGATGTAAACACCCTTCACGGCGCTCTTCATCTGCTGACCAGCGAGATTGAATATCTTGCCGCTTTCGTTATCGTTTTCGTTAACGTTGTTGATTCCTGTACTTTCACCAAAAGTTATGTTGAGTTCTTTTGCTTCTGTATTTACAATCCTAAGATAAGCCTTGCCTTTTGCCAATGTTCCTGCTTCGCTAAGATGGAATTTACCGTCTTTAAGAATATATCCCGATTCAGCTGCAACAGATACTTCTTCGGTGGCGGAGCCATACATAAGGTTACCTATTACATTGTCTGCGTCAGTACCATCGAATACCGGTATGCTATAAGAGGCTTCTGTGCCAGTCTTCTGCAATACAAGACCAGTATTTGCAGGAACTTTTTGGACTTGAGTAAGCTTGACGCTGTTTGATTTCACATCTTCTGCTTTTACGATAAAGGCGGCGAGCCCTGTAATATTGGTGAAGTCAAGGCTATAGGCACTCGTTAAAGTGGTGTAAGCCTTAGAGGGAGCAAGTGTGACAGAGTTATATGTAAAAACAACATCGTCAATTGTTAACTGTGCACTTTTTGAGGATGGCCTTTTAGAATTAGGCGAAATGGCTATTTGGAAATATCTACCACCAACAGGAATGTCGAATGAGAAAATGTTGGCAGAAGAACTTAGTTCCATATCGCTTTTTATTAAAGTCCATGTTGAGCCATCGTTGGAATAGCTGATATTAATTTTAATTGTTGCACTGTTCGCTCTTGACGCTTTCGCCTTAAATGAAACATTTGTCAAATTATCAATAGGTGTCGTTGTTTTTAAATAACCATACTTAGCAGCAGTGTAAATGCGCATGGCTGCAGATTGTTTGCCTGAAATGCATTCTTGTTTGCTAACCGCTCCATAGTAAATCTCCCATCCGATTCCACAATCACTACTGGTTGAGGGGACTGTAAAAGTACTTTGAAAATCTGTACCCGTGCTTTTTTTCTCAAACCCTTCTGTCTTAGTTTCACTCCATCCCACGCTGACTGCCATCATGAGCAGCAGCGTCATAAAATAACGCAATTGATTATTCATTTCCTTTTTTTTATTGTTAATTATAATGGTCTGTTCCTTTTTTTGTGTTGTACGGTGCTAGGGGACTGCTAAAAACTAGTAGTTGCGTTGGCTGCTGTGCAACAAAACCATAAAATTATTGCAAAATTACAAACAAAAAAAGAAATGACAAAAAATTTTATGAAGAAAATAAGGTTTTAATGATTAAGGGAAATAAGTTATCATGTGAGGAGGAGTATTTTAAAAGTTTAAGGAGAGGAAGCCTTCTTCTGATCCTCTCCTTAAAGTAATGATCAGTATCAAGATTCAAACTTCAGTATTAAGCCTCTCCACCAACTCCGCTTTCACCTTTTCCATGCCACGTGTGGGTCATACTCCACTTGTGGCCCAAGAATCATTTCCGTATCCATCCAGCTTGCTATGCTCGCCATTATCTTGTATTCATTATTTCGTTTGCAGAGATAGACATTTTTTGTCTAACTGCGCATATAGATAACATAAAAGTGTTCTATTATTGTTTTTTTTATACACAGAGACACGAGGGGTTATGACAATGACTATGACGATGACCTATAATATGCCGCATAGTATAAGCGGTTCGCCGTGACTTCCACAAATCCCATTTTAAAGTTTGCCTTGGCTTGCAGGAAAGCATTCTCAGCACGCTCGATTCTGTAGCGAACAATAGTGATTCGGTCTTCTTCGTTCAGACTCATAGACGTATTCCCTCCTTCGTTACGTTTTCATAGAATGGGGAAAAGGCCTCTTTCTGCCAATCATTCTTTGTATATAACACCGTGTTGACGCACTCACCGAGATCCCATCCGAGTTCCCGAAGCGGATAAGAGTATTCGTCATAGTCGGAAGGCAATATTCGGTCTTTGTCAAGAAGGATAAGCACATCCCAGTCAGAGCCGTTATGAGCATCGCCACGCGCTTGTGAGCCAAAGAGTATGATTTCTGAACCCTCTGGACTTAATGCCTTAGCCTTTTTGCTTATAGCTGTAATGATATGATTCTTCCTTTCGGCTGTCATATACTTTTTTTTATTCCGTTTGCAAAAATAGAATTTTTTCTCTAAACCTCCAAATCTTTCTTTTAAAATCAGAAGAATGTAAACCCTTAACTGGGTTCTGTGTTCGAAATAAATAAATCCCTGCTTTAGAGCCGCCCCTACTCCTCAATGCAGCTTGCTTAACCGTCCGAGGGGACGAGGGAGCGAAGGGACGAGGGGACGGGAGGACGAGGGGGCGAGAATACTGTTTTAAAACTCTTTGTGTCTTCGTGTCTCTGTGTTCAGTTAAAAGTTTAACCTGCGAAGCGCTTAACCTATTAACCATTAACCTTTAACCATTAACCAGCCCGAAGGGCGCTTAACCAGTTGCGAAGCAACGCTTAACCCTTTATAAAGTCATAGTCATCGTCATAGTCATAGTTAAAATCCCCCTTCCCTTCAGGGGAGGGTCGGGGTGAGGCTCCTGCTTTTGGCTTATAAAAAGCTGAAATGGATACAGTATTACGACAGATTCTAGAGGGGCTTCCGCAATTTGACGCAAATAACTCTCTGTGTCGCAACAACTCAGACATATAAACGCCTTTTTCGCACTTACCTATCTATTAATGATATACCTTTGCACCGGAAATCAAAAACAATAAATTCAATAACAATATTAAAACAAATAAAGAAATGAAAAAAACAGTACTTTGGGTGTTTGCTGCCATCCTTTCAATCTGCAGCACAAGCGTAATGACATCATGCAATAATGATGATGAATTTGAATATGTAAACAAGAACGACTTGGTAGGACAATGGATTATTGAACAGCGCGTTGACGGTATAGGGAGTTATGCCAAAGAAATGGGCATGGACATCCCTGCAGAAACCGATCAGTTAACCATCCTCTACCAATTCAACTCTGACGGAACTGGCTGGCGCGAACTGGTCGCGCTGAAAAATGGCGAGTACCTCCAAATACTTGTAGAACGCTATGAAGAAGACGCGGAGTTCACCTACAAGAAGAATGCTGAAGGCAAAGTCTTCGTCAAAGCCCATAACAACAAGGAAAATGACGTGCTCTACTTCGACGGCAAGATGCTGAAATGGAAGATCGGTCATGATGAAATACCATTCACACGCGCCAGCGAAGCACAAATCAAGAAATATAAAAACGAGACTGATGCATGGCATGGCGGCAATAGCGAAGAAAATGTTATCGATTTGTCGAAAGTTACCCATGGAATCGTTCTTCATGATGGCGATGTACTTACGGGTAGTATTAAAAATGACAATGCCTCGATACAGATTCAGGACAAAGCCACAGTCACACTTCGCAATGCAAGAATCGCCTATAGAATATCGGGAAGTTGCTATGAATCAGCCGGACTCGAATGTCTGGGAGATGCCACCATCATCCTCGAAGGCGACAACTATGTAAGAGGAAACTACATTGGCAGTCCGGGCATCTACATTCCTGAGTGCCATACCCTCACCATAAAGGGATCGGGCTCGCTTGAGGCAGTAGGAGACTACAATGCACCTGGTATCGGCAGTGGCAAGGAAGGCTGCTCCTTCGACTATGCCGGCAATATCGTCCTCGAAGGCGGCAACATCATTGCCAAAGGCATGAATGCTCCCGGCATCGGAACATTAGACAACACTTGTGGTGACATCACCATCAAATCAACTGTAGGATTCGTTAATGCCGTGAATGGTATCAAGACGACAGGCAAGGTGGTCATCGAAAAAGGTGCCAATGTGATACAATAAGACATAATATATAACTATATAAAATGAAAACAGAACAATTCGCATTTTGGATGCTCACAACCATCCTCAACATCAGCAACAGCAGCGTGTTTTCAAGTTCCAAAACAAAAGGAATACAAAATGAATATCCGTCTGAAAGGCTATAGCGTTTCACAAAACGCTTACACCTGGACAGCGAATTATCTAAAAGAACAGTAACAATTATAACAATAACAATTAAATTCTTAAAAAAATGAACGCATCATTAAATATTAATCGATTCATGCAGCAGGATCTTAGTCGCGCAGCCCTCTCTGCCCTTCTGCTCTTTATCACCCTGACAATTCAGGCACAAACCAAGGTATGTATGAGTTACAACGACTTTGTGAACAATCGATGGAAGTCATACGAGTCTCTCACTGGTGACAAAAAACCCGATTCATGCCGTATCAAATACGACGGGATGGAATTCTCTATCAAGACTGACGACAAGGAAGTCAATCAGATCATCAAGAAAGATGTATTCATCATGTCGGTTGACGGACAATTGTTCATCAATAGCCGTATGCTGCGCGATGACGACGGTGCCGTGCTGCCCATCAGCCAGTACACACGTGCACTGCCCTACAAAGACGGCAAACTATGCGTCATCTGCTACAAGGTGACCTTAGGCGATGTGCTAGACCTGGTGAACTTAGGACTTGACATCGGACTGCTGGCTACCGGCCACTATACCTCAGGTTCGTTATTCTTGGCTGCCGACTTGCTTTTGACAAATGATGACCTGATGGAGCATCACATACTCTATCTGCTAGACAAAGCGCCCAACGAGAAAGGAAAGATTCTCATGACACGCATCAATGATAATTTTATGGAAAAGTTGCTGCGCAATGATCCCGTAACCTACGAACAGTATTACGGACGTGGAACTAAGGGCGATCGCCAGTCGGCAGCAAACATTCTGCCTATCTTAGTGAAGAAGGGGCTTATCAAAGATTATCATCACAAGAGATAATGAGGACACGAAGTGTTTTGACGATGACTATGACGATGACCTCAATAAAGGGTTAATAGTTTAAGCGCCCTTCGGGCTGGTTAAAAGTTTAAGTAAAAGTGGACGGACATGATTGTTCGTCCACTTTTTATATTATGGTTCGCATATGCCTGAAATACTTTGTGTCTTTAAATAAATCGCTCACGTTCGACCATTTAAGAGTAAGCTCATATGGTACTCACTTAATCGCGATTTTGTGTCTCTGTGTTCCGTTAAAAGTCATAGTCAATTACTTTTAACCAGCCCGAAGGGCGCTTAACCAGCAAAGCGCTTAAACTATTAACCCTTTATTGGGGTGAGGCTTCTATGCCATTCTTACGTTGCTTCCACGCCATTTTTACGTTGCTTCCACGCCATTTAAGCAAGGTAAGAATGGCAAAGAGACAAAGCCATTTCCTAAGGGAAAAGACTACTGGGGATGAACGTAGCGAAAGACGTTTAGAGAGGCGCTGTTTAGAGGGTCCTGTAATTAGGCCCTAATCACTCCCCAAATCTTTAAGTTTTCGTCAGTAATTAGGGCCTAATCACTCACGAAAACTGTAAGTTTTAAAATCCCCCTATGCAGAAGGGGCAGAAAAGTATCGTTTATTGTCATCGTCATCGTCCTTTAAACAGCCACATAGTGGCGCTTAAACAGTCTGAAGGGCGCTTAACCAGCGAAGCGCTTAACCTATTAACCCTTTATTGAGGGAGGGCAGGGGTGAGGCTTCTTAAAAAAAGTGGACGAACAATCATGTCCGTCCACTTTTGGTTATTGTTTCACCCTTCCCTTTAGGGGAGGGCAGGGGTGAGGCTTCCTATTATTCTTCCTCGTCGGCATCGTAAGAATCATCGAAGCCGCTAGACTCCTTGCTGTATGAAGCATCGCCTTCGCTGTATGCATCTCCGAGAGAGCTACCTGATGTCACACCAGAGCCAGCAAGCAGGCTATTATAGGAATTAACCTTAATTTCTTTAGTTAATGGCTTAATATATTTCTTCATTTTCTTTATTGTTTTAAAGTTAAAATCTATTTACTTCACGTACTTGCGTCCGTTCTTGATGTAAACACCCTTCACGGCGCTCTTCATCTGCTGACCGGCGAGGTTGAAGATCTTGCCGCTTTCGTTTTCGTTAGCGTTAACGTTGTTGATTCCAGTAGTCTCACCAAATGCGAAACCTTCCTTAGCAGCAGCTGCTGGAACAGCCAAATAAGCTTTGTTCGCACCTGGCTTGAAAGCACCACCATTCTCAGCACCCCAATAGAAACCAAGAGTTGTGCCATTGTGCATGGTCAGACGATAATACTTATCGCCGCCTGTTGTCTCTTCATCAGCAGTCAGTGTACCCTTCAGCATATTATTAGTGGCAGCAGAACCTTCTTCTGTTGTTACTTCTGCAGTCTTCTCACCAGCAGCTGTAGCTTTCATCAGCAGAGGTGTCTTAGCAGGAACTACAGAGCCAGCATCATATGCATCGTTCACCACAAGTTTGCTATTAGCATCAACAGCTACGGTCTGACCTGTTACACCCACAGGCATTACGTAAGCCTTATCAGTATAGAAGGTTCCAAAGTAGTTGCCTTTGCCATCGGTGCAGGCCTCGGCAATAGTGAAGTTAATGGAAGTAGCTACTTCCTCTATAGCTGTCAGAGCCAATTCAGCATTGTTATTGTAAGGAACTACAATACCTGTTGCTATATATGTGTTTCCTTCAGTAAGGCTGCCGAGATCGATTTCGGAAATCTTGAACTTGTTGTATACTTGGAGTCCATCAATAAAGTAATTGTTATCAGTTTTTGTCAACTCTCCAGTAACCTGAACCAATGTATACTCATTTGCATCAAGCGAAACACTTTCACCTTCCAATGGAGTCGCATTAACAGTGCCATCAGTGGCTTCAATGTTTTTCTCAGTAGGCTCGGTAAGTTCTTTTGTACCTTTATAAACTGTGTATTTAGCAGTTATGTAACCATTCAGTAACGTACCCGCAGCATAATTTTCACCAATGTTATAAAAGTCTATACCGCCAGTTTCATCAGCTACATACATATCTCTACCGTTAATGTATTGTACCTGGGCATTAGTAAGCTTTAGTTTAGAAGTTGTACCATCTGTCAAAGCTTTGAATGCTGCAATGTTTTGACAAACTGCAGTTACTGTCAACGAATAAGAAGCTTCATCATCCTTGAATGTTGTAGAACCAGTACCTATAGCTGTGATAAGAGCTGAACCGGTAGATCCTTTGAGGGTTAATTCTCCTGTCTCGCTGTCAATCGTTGCAATATCATCACCACTAATGGTGTATGTTATCATGCCGTCATACCCATCAGCCTTACTCAATGTAGGCGCAATAAATTCATCACCTTGTTCAATTGCATAAGAAGCTTGTGGGAACGAGAAGTTAGCATCTTCGCGAGTGTCTTCAGCTACGACCTTTTTGTAAAGAGCTATTGGTTGTTGGCTAGTTGATGTAAAATAGCGGAAACGTTCTTGACCTGAATTTTTGTTATATTGGAGTGTAGGATTACCAGAGGATTTGATAATAGCATTTCCTTCTGAGATTTCAAAACTATTAGTATATACCTCAGTTTTGCTTGAATTAAGACCGTTGGAATTTGCTGTTTTTCCAATATAATAACCGGATGTACTCTTGATAGAGCCAGCTTCAGCGTTAATTGTAAACGCAGCAGCATCTACAGTCTCGCTACCAGCAATTGTATTATTAGTAATTGTTACAGAGATTGTATTGCTTGTGGCATCCAAAGTCGTTAATCCGCCATTAAAAGCAAGCCCGCCGTCTTCATAGACAATAAGATAGATACCATCTGTAATATCATCTGTAGAAGTTACTTTTACATAATCACCCTCATTAGGCTTTGGGGCTGGAGTTTTAATTGTATATGTTGCGGAAACAACTTCGCTATAATTATTGTCTGAATCATAAGCTTTAGCATAAATAGTTGTTTCCTCGGTAATCTCAATAGGTGAGGTGTAGTTTTGATATGTTTCTCCATCAAAAGAATACATCACACCGCTCGCACCCTCGGGAGTAACAATCGTAACTTGTGTACCTGATTCTACTTCACCAGCTGCAGGTGAGAATGTCGGCTTGGCAACAGTGGGAGTAGTTCCTGAAGAAGTTTTAAAGAATTTGGCACTCGAAAACTCTACGAATTTATTTGAAGTACCATTAACTGTAACATTGAATATAAATTTGTAATATGCCCCTGTAGCCCATTCTGTTCCAGTTGTGGGAGTGAAAGTTATTGTAGAATTGGCTGCAAAATCAGCAGCAACCTCATCAATTTGATCTTTAAATTCAGCATCACGAGCCACTATCAGTTTAAGACTATTTACGGTTATAGAAGATGCGGCTCCAACAGTTAATTCCACTTTAGAAATGGCAGAGCCCATAGCAGTTTTGGAATAGACGGTTCGGTCAACACCTGATAAACTCTTACCACCAAGGCGCCAAGGTTGATATGTTGCATTACCAGTAACATTCCATGTTACGCCACCAATCGTAATATCACAATTACCAGCATAACTGTTGTTTGAACCGGCTGCTGGTTCTAAAGTGTAGACGTCCTCTGCCCATCCCACGCTAGCCACCATCATAAGTAGCAGCGTCATAAAATAACGTAGATTTTTTTTCATGTTTTTGGTTTTTTATTGAGTTTATATTGAAATTAGGCAAATTTTCATCACCCCAATTGTCCTGTGGGAAACGGGGCTATGGGATTGATAGTAAGGTAGTTGCGTGCGCGTACGCGCATGTTGGGCTACATAATACGCGACAAAGGTAGAAATTATTTGGGAAACGTGCAAATATTTTGGGGATAAAAGTTTAAATAAAAGGTTAAGCGCCGCATAGCGGCTGGTTAAGCGCTTCGCTGGTTAAGCGCCCTTCGGGCTGGTTAAAGGTAATTGACTATGACTATGACAATGACGATGACTTTGATAAGGGTTTAAGCGTCGCGTTGCGACTGTTTAAGCGTCCTTCGGACTGTTTAAGCGCTTCGCTGTTTAATGGACGATGACTATGATTTTGGCGATAACGGTGATAAATATTAAAATACCATAAATTGCGATTCGCAAATTTGCAAATCTGGAATTCCTTTTTTACTTTTGCATCATATTAAGAATTGTACTTATGATATGATAGTAACCTTCGAAGAAAAATATCTACAAGAGCTCTATTATAAAGGAAAGTCGGATAAAAAGCACCGCTTCCAACCCGATATTATTCGTAGGTATAGACACTGCATAGCCATTCTTTTGAGTGCTGCAGACATAGAAACACTCTATCGCTTCAATTCTCTAAATTATGAAAGGCTTGTCGGTGATAAAGCTGGACGCTCATCCATTAGGGTTAATGACAAATACAGGATAGAGTTTACGGTAAGGCAAACCCAAGAAGAGCCAATCATTACTATTTGTAACATTTTAGAATTGTCGAATCATTATAAATAAATCACACATATGATTGAGATTAAAGGAGTAGATCCCACAATGATAGCCAATAACCTCGTGCCGGAAAATCCTACTCATCCAGGTGAGGTGCTCAAAGAAGAGCTGGAGAGTCGCAACATAACTCAGAAAAGTTTTGCTGACAAGACTGGACTTTCGCGTTCCGTAGTCAGTGATGTCCTTAACGGTCGCCGGGGAGTTAACACAGAGTACGCCTTGCTTTTTGAAGCCATCTTAGGTATTGATGCTGAGTTGTGGCTTCGCATGCAAGCCCGTTATGACATGGCCAAAGTGAAGCGCAATAAGAGTTTCATGGAACGCCTGGAGAATATTAGAAAGGTGGCAGCTGCTTTCTAAATCGTCCGAAGGGACGAAGGGAAGCCTCACCCCGACCCTCCCTAATAGAAGCCTACCCCTAGCCCCTCCCTGAAGGGAAGGGAGTGACGATGACTTTATAAGGGTTTAAGCGCAGCTTTGCTGCTGTTTAAGCGTTGCTTCGCAACTGTTTAAGCGCTTCGCTGTTTAAGGGACTATGACGTTAGGTTATTAGGTGGTGAGTGGATGGATTAGGCAATTTCACCCGTTAAGATTTCATGATGCAATAATTGGTAGTTGTAACCCTTGCTTTGATAATAAAGTCCTGTTTCCAAATCCAGAATCCTGTCGTATAATTGCGAATTGTAAACTATCGACATGGCTTCTGTGACGGAAACGTTAAAATCTTCCATCACTCGGATGATCAGATTCTTGGTCAGCGTATCTATCAGAAATTTCTCCTCCGTATTCATATTTTCTTTAATGTTGCAATCGCACGTTCGGTCCCGAAATAATATTGATGTTCATTTCAGGGCTCCTCCATTTTTGCCGCAGACTGCAATTAAGTCATCAACGGCATTACGAATTGACAATTGATGTTCTGCTTCGTAACATTCATCAAGAAACGCGATGCCTTTGAAGCGATGAAGATATCCATAGGCTTGCTTTACCGTGAGATTGAATCTCTTGGCAAAGGCGCTTACGCAATATACCATGTATGTAACACGGTTTTTAACTTCTTCACTCATTTCGTCATTGGTTTTGTTTTTGCAAAAATAGGATATTTTCTGTAAAACTCCAAATGTTTTTGGTAAAAGTTTAAGCGCTGCATAGGGAAGCCTCACCCCGACCCTCCCCTGATAGAAGCCTCACCCCGGCCCTCCCCTGAAGGGAAGGGAGTGACGATGACTATGACGATGACTTTGATAAGGGGTTAAGCGTCGCGTTGCGACTGTTTAAGCGCCTTCGGCTGTTTAAGCGCCCTTCGGGCTGTTTAAAAGACGATGACGATGACTATGATTTAACTGAACACGAAGACACGAAGTATTTTAAAACAGTATTCTCGTCCCCTCGCCCCTTCGTCCTCCCATCCTCCCGCTCTCTCGAGAGTGACCTATTGGGGGGCTTGAGGCTTGAAATAAAAGGGGGAAATGCAATAAAAACGGGGAAGGGTGCGTTAATTTAATTGTATATATACAAAAAAAGGACGTATGATTGAATATGTAAAGGGTGAAGTGACGGAGCTCACCCCGGCTTATGCTGTGATTGAGGCCCATGGCGTGGGATATGGATTGAATATCTCGCTGAATACTTATAGCGCTATTCAGGGAAAGAAGGAGGTGCTCCTGTGGGTGTATGAGGCTATTCGCGAGGACGCGTATGTGCTCTTCGGATTTGCCACGAAACAGGAAAGGGAGATGTTCCTGCTGCTCATCACGGTGAGTGGAGTGGGCGCGGGCACCGCCAGGATGATTCTCTCGTCGATGACCGTGGCAGAACTCTGCAACGCCATCTCCACGGGGAATGAGCGACTGCTGAAGGGCGTGAAGGGCATTGGCCTGCGTACGGCACAGCGCATCATCGTGGATTTGAAGGATAAGATTGTGAGCAGTGGCGTGGCTCAGGAACTGCCTGCGAATGCTGGAAAAGCAACGGCCTTGGTGAACTCGCCTGTAAGAGACGAGGCTGTGAGTGCCCTGACGATGCTGGGCTTCTCGCCAGCGCCTACGGCAAAGGTGGTGAATGCCATCTTGCAGAAAGACCCGACACTGCCTGTGGAACAGGTGGTGAAGCTGGCGCTGAAACAGATAAAATAACGAGAGGGCGAGAGAGCGAGGGTACGAAGGAGCGAGATTACTCCCTGCAAAATCCTGCGTTAGAGTCCAGATTCGGAACATTTCTCGTTCCCTCGTCCCTTCGCCCTCCCGTTCCATCGAAAAAGATATGAGAAGACTGAAGCTGATATTGATGGTGATGGCATTGGTGAGCATGAATGTGCTCGCTTGGACCGCCGCGCCTTGGCTTCAGGATAATAGGACGAGAGGAGCGAGAAATGCTCAGAACCCACAAAGACAGGATGACCGTACGCGACGAAACAATAATGATGCTTCGCAGCAAGGGGCTAACAAACAGAACGTTACGGCACAGCCTATCCTCGATGATGATGAGGTGATTCCCGACTCTTTGCTGAATCCACGGTGGAAAATACAGCGGACGCAACCGATTACTCAGGAGGATTTGAAACGGGGTTCCGCGGATTTGACGATGCCGGAGAACATTGAGCTGAAACCGGAATATAACGACACTTTGGGCGGCTATCTCTTCGGTTCGAAGATGGGCACTCAGTATCTGGGCGCTCCCGTGCTGATGACCGCCGAGGAGTTTGGCGAATGGTGCAACTGGCAGTTGCGTAAGGACTTCTACCGCAAGAAGAACGACGAGATCTATAAAACGAAAGGTAAGGAGAAGTTTGACTTCACGGACATGCATTTCGAACTGGGACCCGCAGAGAAGATCTTCGGTCCTGGCGGCGTGCGTGTGAGGACGCAAGGAACGGCAGAGCTGAAACTGGGTGCCACGATGAAGAACATCGATAATCCTTCGCTGCCTATCCGTAACCGTAAGACCACGACGATGAACTTCGACGAGAAGATTAATCTGAGCGTGAACGGAAAGGTGGGCGACAAAGTGAACCTGAACCTGAACTACAATACGGATGCGACGTTCGACTATGACGCCCAGAACATGAAGCTGAAATATGAGGGTAAGGAAGACGAGATCGTGAAACTCGTGGAAGGCGGAAACGTTACCTTCCCCAGTAATTCCTCCCTGGTGCGCGGTGCATCGAGTCTGTTTGGTATCCGTACGGATCTGCAGTTTGGCAAACTGAAACTGCAGACGGTGGTGTCGCAGAAGAAATCGGCATCGAAGAGCGTCGCCAGTAAGGGTGGCGTGCAGACCACACCTTTCGAACTGGACGTTTCGGACTATGAAGAGAACCGCCACTTCTTCCTCTCCACTTTCTTCCGTGACAAGTATAACGCTTCGATGAAGAAGCTGCCCAACCTGACGACGGGCATCACCATCAACCGCGTGGAGGTGTGGGTGACGAACAAGACAGGAACGACGACAAACACCCGTAACATCGTGGCTTTCAATGATCTCGGTGAAGGAGCCACTTCGGACATTCCTGCCTCCAATCATGCGAACAGCCTGTATTCGCAGTTGAATACGAGCTACGTGGAGGCGCGTAATATTGACCAGACGACTTCAGTGCTCGACGGTCATGATGGACTGGAAGGCGGATATACCTACGAGAAACTGGAGAGTGCGCGACTGCTGAATTCCTCGGAATACACCCTGAACAGTGCCATGGGCTACATCTCACTGAGAACAGCCCTGCAGACAGATCAGGTGCTGGCAGTGGCATACGAATACACCTATAACAGCCAGACTTATCAAGTGGGAGAATTCGCCTCGGATGTTACCGACAATACGACGAATGCCCTTTTCGTGAAATCGCTGAAGAACACGAGTCAGTCGCCGCAGATGTCGAACTGGAAACTGATGATGCGCAACGTGTATTATCTCGCTTCTTCCGTTGAGAAGGACAAGTTCCGTCTCGACGTGAAATACCAAAGCGATACTACGGGCGTGTACATCTCTTATATACCAGAGCCACAGGTGAAGGAACAGCCTATTATCAAACTGATCGGTGCGGACCGTCTGGACAATAACAACAAAGCGCATTCGAACGGCTATTTCGACTATGTGAATGGCTACACCGTGACAAACGGGCGTGTGTTCTTCCCTTGTGTGGAGCCTTTCGGTAAGGACCTTGCTGACTATCTGACGGCTTCGGGCGTGTCACCGGCAGTGGCAGAAAAGTATGCCTTTACCGAACTCTACGACACCACGAAGACCGCTGCCAAGCAGGTGGCGGAAAAGGACAAGTTCCTGCTCGTGGGACAGTATCGCGGTTCGAATGCCAATGTGATCTCACTGGGAGCCTACAATGTGCCGCAGGGTTCGGTGGTGGTGACCGCCGGAGGACAGACGCTGACGGAAGGTGCTGACTACTCGGTGGACTACAATGCTGGAGAGGTGACCATCCTGAACCAGAGCATCATCGACGCCGGAACTTCGGTGAACGTGTCGCTGGAGAGTAACACCGATTACGGACAGATGCGTAAGACGATGTTCGGCGTGAACTGGGAATACGACTTCTCCAAAAACTTCCAGATGAGCGGTACGGTGCAGCACCTGTCGGAACAGGCTTTGACTACGAAAGTGTCGATGGGTGCGGAACCCCTGAACAATACCCTTTGGGGCGTGAACCTGAACTGGAAAAAGGAAAGCCAGTGGTTGACGAATATGCTCGACAAACTGCCGGGACTCCATCTGACGCAGCCCTCGCAGATTTCGTTTACGGGAGAATTTGCTCATCTGATTGCCGGTAAATCGCGTGGCACGCAGGACAATGCCTCGTATCTGGATGATTTCGAGAATACGAAGAACACCATTGATGTCTCCTCACCGCAGTCGTGGATTATCTCCAGTGTGCCCAGCGGCATGCCTAATTATAACGACAAGACCTCGGTGCAGAGCGGTTATAATCGTGCCTTGCTCTCATGGTATAACATTGACCCGCTCTTTACCCGTCAGAGTTCGTCGCTGACACCCGGACATATCCGCAGCGACCTGGAACAGCTTTCCAACCATTATGTGCGTGAAGTGTATGTGAGAGAGCTTTATCCAAACCGCGACCAGAGCAGTTATAACGGTGCCACAGCGACACTGCCGATTCTGAATCTGGCCTATTATCCGCAGGAGCGTGGTCCCTATAACCTGGATCCCAATCTGAATGCCGACGGCACACTGCCCAATCCGCAGCAGCGATGGGGCGGTATGATGCGTAAGCTGGACACCAATGACTTTGAGACTGCCAACATTGAATACATTGAGTTCTGGATGATGGATCCCTTTGCCTATACAGGCAGCGACCGCAGTTATGGCGGTGAACTCTACATTGACTTGGGAGAAGTGAGTGAGGATGTGCTGCGTGACGGTAAGAAATTCTATGAGAGCGGCATGCCCGTTGACGGCAGCAGTTCCTTCACTACCACGCAATGGGGTAAGATTCCGACCACTTCCACTGTAACCTATGCGTTTGCCACAACCAGTGGTTCGCGTGCCCGTCAGGACGTGGGTTTCAACGGTTTGACGGATGAGGAAGAGCGCAGCTACGGTGACTATCAGACTTTCCTGCAAAATATTCAGGGAGCGGTGAGCGACTCTGCCTATCAGGCCATGACTGCCGATCCCGCCAATGATAACTACCACTACTTCCGCGGCAGTGACTTCGACCAGCGTGAAGCCTCCATTCTGGAACGCTACAAGCGTATCAATATGCCACAGGGAAACTCTCCTGACAGTGATTCACGTACGGAAAGCTACGACACTTCATATAAGACCACGCCCGACGTGGAGGATATCAATCAGGACTACACGCTGAACGAGTATGAGAAATACTTCCACTACCACGTCTCCTTGCATCCAGGCGACACGATTCTCGGACAGAACTTTATAGTGGATAAGCGCATCGGACGTCCGCCCCTGCGTAACGGTAAGCAAGGCTACGTCACCTGGTACCAGTACCGCATTCCATTGAACAAGTGGGAAGAGAAGGTAGGTTCCATCAGCGATTTCTCCAGCATCCGCTTTATGCGTATGTATCTGACAGGTTTCGAAAAGCCCATCGTACTCCGTTTCGGCAGTCTGGACCTCGTGCGTGGTGAATGGCGCGTCTATGAGCAGTCGCTCAATACAGGTTCTTCAGAAAGCGGTGAACTTGCCGTGAGCGCGGTGAACATTGAGGAGAACTACGAGAAGACGCCTGTGAACTACGTGCTGCCTCCGGGAATCCGCCGTGAACAGGATCCTACACAGCCACAGCTGGTGGAAAGCAATGAGCAGGCCCTCAACATGGTGGTGGAGAATCTGGGCAACGGCGAGTCGAAGGCCGTCTATAAGAACTCCACCCTCGATATCCGTCAATATAAACGGCTGGAAATGTTTGTCCATGCGAATGCCATGGAGCAGAACGTCACCAACCTGAAGGACAAGGAACTGGCCATCTTCATCCGTCTGGGTTCTGACTACAAGAACAACTATTACGAATATCTCATTCCGCTCGACTTGACGGCTCCCGGACATTACGACCGCTATTCTGCTGCCGACTGTGCTGCTGTGTGGCCGGAGAACAATATGGTCAACATTCCGCTGGATATCTTCACTGAAGTGAAAAAGATGCGTAACAGGGCCAAGAGCGAGAATCCGAGCCTCTACAGCTATGCCATTCCGTTTACCTACACAGATCCTGACCGTCCCAACAATACCGTTACGGTGCTGGGTAATCCTTCTTTGGGTGAGGTGAAGACGATGATGGTAGGTGTGCGCAACCTGACGGCACAGCCGAAGTCGGGAGAGGTTTGGGTGAATGAACTGCGCTTGAAAGAATACAACAACAATGGCGGTTGGGCAGCACAGGGCGCCTTGAACGTACAGATGTCGGACTTCGGAACGGTGAATGTCAGCGGCAGGTATTTGACCGAAGGCTTCGGAGGTCTGGAAGAAGGCGTTTCGCAGCGTTCCACCGATGATTTTGGAGCCTACAGTGTCACGACCAGCCTGGAATTGGGTAAGTTCTTCCCCGATAAGGCGAAGGTTTCCGCTCCGCTCTATTATTCAATGACGAAAGAGAAGACCAAGCCCAAGTATAATCCGCTGGATACCGACATGCGTCTTGATGACGCATTGGAAGCCACGACGGAAAAGGCGGAGAAGGACTCTATTGACAATATTGCCGTCACCCGCAATACCGCTACCAATTTCTCATTGAGTAACTGGCGTGTGGGCGTGGCTACCAAGCGTCATCCCATGCCCTATGACCCGGCAAACTTCTCCTTCTCCTACAGTCATTCGCATAATCACACACAGGGTGAGACCACCGTATATGAGAATGAAGACCAATGGCGAGGTTCGCTGAACTACAGTTATACGCCGGTCTATAAAGCCTGGGAACCGTTTAAGAATATGCTGGCGAAGAACAAGTCGAAATGGCTGGACATCCTGAAGCGTTTCGGACTCAACTGGCTGCCGCAGAATCTGACCTTCAATACGGAAATGATGCGCTATTATCATGAACTGCAGGAGCGTGACATGGAAGACCTCGGCGGTTCACAGCTGCCTGTGAGCTTCTCATCCCAGTTTCTCTGGAACCGTGACTTCTCTATTCGCTGGGACATCACCAAGAACCTGCATATGAACTTCCGCAGTGCCACTCATGCGGAGATTGAGGAGCCTTACTATCAAATCAATAAGGACCTCTATCCCACGGAGTACGCTGCCTGGAAGGATTCCGTATGGACCAGCATCAAACACATGGGAACAGCCCTCGACTATGGACAGACCTTCACGGCCTCCTATCAGTTGCCATTGAATCTGATTCCTATCTTCGACTGGGTGAATGCCGATGCTTCCTTTAACTCTTCCTATAACTGGCAGCGCGGAACAGCGGATGAGGACGGAAGATCCTATGGTAATACCATTAACAACAACCGTCAGCTGAATATCAACGGAGCATTCTCCATGGAGAAACTCTATAACCATATTCCTTTCCTGAAGAAGACCAACGACCGTTTCAACAAGACTCCGAGCAGGACTCAGAGGACGAATGCGAGAACGAAGAACGAAGGACGAAATACGAAGAACGAAGGACGAAATACGAAAAACGATCAACAAAAGAATAAGGACGAGAAAGCACTGCCTAAGAACAAGAGGGCCTTCGAGAAGGAAATCACGCTGATGCCTGATACGAGTATCGAGGTTTCGCATGGCAAGAACAGCAAACGGCTGATAGTTTCTGCCAAGACGTCGGACGGTAAGTCGTTTAAACTGAAATACAAGATTGTTGACCAGAACAAGATTAAGATTACATCGAAGGTGGACTCTTCCACGGCCATCAAGATTGCCGTTACGGCGAAAGAACCACTCGACAATCAGACGTGGTATAAGACAGCGCAGGTGTTGGCCCGCGGACTGATGATGGTGCGCAATGTGTCGTTTACCTATCGCAATCAGTATGCGATGGCACTTCCCGGATTCCTTCCCAATATCGGAAAAGCATTCGGACAATATAGTGGCGATGTGCTCTCTCCAGGACTTGACTTCGCTTTCGGTATGATAGGTGACAGCTATATCAATAAGGCCGTGGACAACAACTGGCTGCTGATGTCTGAAGACATCTCAACACCTGCCACTACCAATGCCACTGAGGATCTGCAGTTGCGTATGACATTGGAACCCGTGAAGAACCTGAAGATTGACCTCAATGCCGCCCACACACAGACCAAGGCACGCAGCGTGCAGTATATGTATGCAGGCATGCCCACCATGCAGAGCGGTACTTTCTCGATGACGACCATCTCCATGAAGTCGGCACTGGAAGGCATGGGCAATGCCAATAACGGCTATTACAGTAAGTCGTTTGAGAAATTCTGCAACTCTATCGGGGATTATCATCAGAAGGTGCAGGCACGCTATACGGATGCCATTTATCCACAGTCTGCCCAATGGCCATCCTTGTCGGGCCATACATACGACAAGGCAAATGGTACAGTACAGCAGTATAGTGGAGACGTGCTGATTCCTGCCTTCCTCAATTCCTATACGATGAGTTCTACGGGACTTGACATCTTCCCGAGTATTTTCCGTATGCTTCCCAACTGGACGGTGAGGTATAGTGGTCTGGGACAGTTGCCTTGGTTCAGTGACCATTTCAAGAGTGTCAATATCAATCACTCTTACAAGAGCATCTATGCCGTGGGTTCCTATAGCAGTTATACCACGTGGCAGGAATATATGAACGGACTTGGATTCATCAGTGAAACAACCACGGGTAATCCTATTCCTTCCTCGATGTACAATGTATCTACGGTGAGTATCAATGAGGCCTTCTCTCCCTTGCTGGGCGTGGATGTGACGTTGCAGAACAACCTCACCTGCAGACTTGAATATCGTACGACTCGTGTGCTCACTCTTTCTATGACCAGTGTGCAGATTAATGAGGCACTCTCCAAGGACTGGGTGATTGGCATGGGCTATAAGATCAATAACTTCAACTTCTTCGGACTGGCTGGTGGCGGCAATAACAATAAGTCGAAGGGGAAGGGCAAAAACAGGCAGAACGAGCAGCAAAACAGGAATACTTCGAGCAGCTCTGGCAGAGGCGGTGTGAACCATGATCTCAATCTGCGTTTAGACTTCAGTTTGCGTAATCAGGCTTCCCTGAGTCGTGATATATCTACCATGACCAGTGCGGCTTCCAGTGGAAACAAGGCCCTGAAGTTCTCCTTCAATGCCGACTATACGCTTTCACGGATGCTCACGATGAGTTTCTATTATGATCAGCAGACGAATACGCCGCTGCTCTCCTCATCGAGTTATCCTACGACGACGCGTGACTTCGGTCTTTCCGTGAAGTTCTCGTTGACGAGATGATTAATGGTTGATGGTTGATGGTTTATGGTTAATGGTTAAGGGTTAATGGTTAAAGGGGTAAAGCTAAGAAAAAGTGTAACTTTAAAATATGATGATTATGAAAAAGAGAAACCAGGTATTGTGGGCACTTTTGCTCACGTTGTTTGCACTTCCCGCATTTGCTGGGAATAAAGGTGATTTCAGTGAGATTCGTCCGAAACTCGTGGTGGGCATTGCTGTAGATCAGATGCGTTGGGACTATCTCTATCGTTTTTACGATGAGTATGTGGACAACGGCTTCAAACGAATGCTCCGCGATGGCTATTCGTTTGAGAACTGCGAGATTAACTACATTCCTTCTGTCACGGCTATCGGGCATACCTCTTTATATACGGGTTCTGTGCCCAGCATTCACGGTATTGCCGGCAATAGTTTCATGAAAAACGGAAAGATGGCTTATTGCTGCGGAGACACAGCCGTTCAGACTGTGGGCTCTACGACGAAAGCAGGGCAGATGTCACCCTTGAATCTGCAAGTAACAACTATCGGTGACGAACTCAAGACGGCCACTTCCTGGAAGTCGAAGGTTATCGGTGTCTCTTTCAAGGACCGTGCTGCCATTCTTCCCGCTGGTCATAGTGCTGATGCCGCTTACTGGTTTGACAAGGATGCCAAATGTTTCATCACCAGTACTTACTATATGGACAAGCTGCCGCGTTGGGTAGATGCCTATAATGAGAAAATCAACAAGAAACTGGACATAAATGATATACAGTATCAGCCTTATGGCAACCAGATAGTGGAAGAAATGGCGAAAGCGGCTATCAGAGGTGAGAAACTGGGACAGCGCACCAACGAAACCGATATGATTTGCGTAAGTTTCTCATGTCCTGACATTACCGGACATCAGTATGGCACTCATCATGAACTCACCCATAAGCAGTATATAGGCCTTGACAAGCAATTGGAAGATTTCTTTAATTATCTCGATGCTACAGTAGGTAAGGGCCAATGGCTTGCTTTCCTCAGTGCTGACCATGGAGCCGCTAACAGTATTAAGCAGAATCTGGACCATAAGATTCCTGCCGGCAGTTTCAGTGGTGGCAAGACACGCGATGCCCTTAATGAGATGCTTGCCAAGAAATTCTCAACTTCAGAAAAGCTCATCCCTGAACTCTTTGATTATAAGGTGGCACTCGATCGTGAGGCTATCCAGCGTGCAGGATTGAAGATCTGTGAAGTGAAGCAGGCCATCAAGGAATGTCTTGAGAAAGACGAGATGGTGATGTATGTCGTTGATTTGGAGAAAGCCGCTGAGGCTCCCGTTCCTTCCTATATCCGTGAGAAGATTATCAATGGCTACAACCGTGAGCGTTCGGGTGACATTCAGATTATTCTGAAACCTCAATTTTTGAGTGGCTGGCGCAATATGGGCTACGGTACTTCCCATGGCTTGTGGAACTCCTATGACTGTCACATTCCTTTTGTCCTTCTTGGATGGGGTGTAGAGCATGGCAACTATAAGCACGAAGTGCATATCACGGATATCGCCCCCACCGTTTGTTCCATCATCCATATCCAGAAACCAAGTGGCTGCATTGGACAGGCGGTTTATGAAAAGAATTAAGAATTAAGAGTTAAGAGTTAAGAATTAAGAGTTTAGAATTAAGAATTAAGAATTGTCGACTTCGTCGATTATCAATTATAATTTAAGAATTTAAAAAATAGGGAGTGAGGCCGCTTGGTTTCACTCCCAATTCTTAATTGAAAATTATTAATTGCCGTAGGCAATAACTCTTAATTCTTAATTCTTAACTCTTAATTCTTTTTATCGTACGCGTGGACGGGATAGTCGGTGGTGAAGTGGAGTCCGCGGCACTCCTTGCGCTCGATGGCCCAACGGGTGATGAGATAGCCCACGTTGATCATGTTGCGGAGTTCGCAGATATCCTTTGAAGCTTTGACGCGCTTGAACAGGTTCTCGGTCTCTTCGTAGAGCATGTCCAGACGATCCCAGGCACGCTTCAGTCGGAGGTCGGAGCGCACGATGCCCACATAGTTAGACATAATCTGGTTCACCTCCCTGATGCTCTGCGTAATGAGCACCTTCTCCTCGTTGGTCATCGTACCCTCGTCGTTCCATTCGGGCACCTTCTCGTTGAAGTCGTATTCATCCACATGAGCCAGCGAGTGCTTGGCAGCCGCATCGGCATATACCACGGCCTCGATGAGCGAGTTGGAAGCCAGACGGTTGCCGCCGTGCAGACCGGTGCAGGAACATTCGCCGAGGGCATATAGGCGGTCTATCGATGAGCATCCGTTCAGGTCCACCTTGATGCCGCCGCACATATAGTGGGCCGCGGGGCGCACGGGGATGTAGTCGGTGGTGATGTCCAGACCGATGGAGAGGCACTTCTGGTAGATGTTGGGGAAGTGGTGGCGCGTTTCGGCAGGGTCTTTGTGGGTGACGTCCAGGCACACATGGTCAATGCCGTGAATCTTCATCTCCTTGTCGATGGCACGTGCCACGATGTCGCGCGGAGCCAGCGAGAGTCGCTCGTCGTATTTCTCCATGAAGCTTTCGCCGTTGGGCAGACGCAGGATGCCTCCGTAGCCGCGCATGGCCTCGGTGATGAGGTAGGCGGGATGCGTCTCGTTGGGGTTATGCAGCACCGTGGGATGGAACTGCACGAACTCCATGTCGGCCACCGTTCCCTTGGCGCGATACACCATGGCAATACCGTCGCCCGTAGCGATGACGGGGTTCGAGGTGGTCATATACACCGCTCCGCAACCTCCCGTGCACATCACGGTCACCTTCGAGAGATAGGTGTCCACTTTCTGCGTGTCGGGATTCAGCACGTAGGCACCGTAGCAGTTGATGTAGGGTGTGCGGCGTGTGACGCGAGCTCCCAGGTGGTGCTGTGTGATGATTTCCACGGCGAAGTGGTACTCCTTCACGTCGATGTCGGGATTGTTGCGCACGGCCTCCATCAGTCCGCGCTGTATTTCGGCACCCGTATCATCAGCATGGTGCAGGATTCGGAACTCCGAGTGTCCGCCCTCACGGTGAAGGTCGAACGAGCCGTCCTCCTTTCGGTCGAAGTTCACGCCCCAGTTGACGAGTTCCTGAATCTGGGCAGGTGCGTTTCTTACCACCTGCTCCACGGCGGCACGGTCAGAGATATAGTCGCCAGCAATCATCGTGTCCTCGATATGCTTCTCGAAGTTGTCCACTTTGAGATTGGTCACCGAAGCCACGCCTCCCTGCGCGAACGACGTGTTGGCTTCCTCGAGTGAAGTCTTGCAGATCATACAAATCTTGCCTTTTTTCTCTCTTGCCACTTTCAGGGCGTAGCTCATACCGGCCACTCCGGCACCGATGATGAGGAAATCGTATTTGTATACCATTTTTTTGTTTTAGGTTTTATAGGTGCAAAGATATAAAAAAAAGAATAATGAATAATGAATAATGAAGATTTTTTTTTGTTAAGTGAGTGCCATGATGCTCGCATCAATGGCCAACCACCCCCCAAATCGATGCAAAGTATCATTGTTTTTTGGCATTCGTGAAAAAGCCAAATAAATTTGGTTTTTCCACTCATTTAATATATCTTTGCACGCAAATAGTATGATTTTTTCATTTATGAATATAAAATTACATACACCGAAAAGTCTGAAGATGGGTAGCGGACTAGCTACGTTTAAGCAGTTCTTTCTATCTATCGTGGCTACCAGCATCTCCATCGCACTTACCTTCGGCACAGCGGCTATCATAGACCACCATAAGAAGCAGAAGGATAAGCGCGAGATAGTGATGATGGTAGTGTACGACATGTCGAACTCGGTGAAGCAGTTTGAAAGGGCCGACTCGATGCTGCATGAGTCGGTGAAGCTACAGCTGAAGATTGCCGAAGACACATCGCAATTCCGGAAGCTGAAGTTCAACTTCCCGGCTTTGCTGCCGTTCGTTGACTACACCGAGACTACGGAGCGGATTTTCTCGACGAGCATCGAGACCATCAATACGGTGGGGAACGTGCTCTTTACGGAGAATGTGGCACGATTCTACCAGGAGCGCAAGACCTACAAGACGCAGATATGCGACTCCATCCGCAGTGGTTTTTCAGGGGAAACCACCCTGGCCAACGTGAAGAACATGCTCGATTTTGATTTCGCCTTCTATGCCGCTATCAGTCACGGGATGGTGGCTGAGATGCAGCACCTGATAGCGCAATGCCAGGAGATGATGAACATCAGCGACGAGGAGATAGAAAATTACAGGCGGGCAAGGCAGGAAATGGACAACAGGGCAACGGTCAAGGGTATGTCGAATGTCGAGATTGCGGAAGAAGTGTTCGAGTGGGAGGAAAAAATAAGGAATGCAAAGAAGAAGTTGAATTTAGAATAAGTATATGAAAAAAGCGTTTTTAATAGCCGCTCTCGTAGTGGCAGCGATGCCTTCGATGGCACAAGGGTTGAAATATTCGGTCAGCGGAATATTCGCTGACGAAGGTAAGAAAGTCTATCTGATGGACCGACTGACTGAGACAGCAATCGACAGCATGGTCGTGACCAATGGCAAGTTTGCTTTCAGCGGTACAGCCGACCAGAATGCCTTTATGGCTATCAAGACTGAGAAAAGAGATTGGTTCACAGTGTTCTTCAATGACGGCACACCGGTGTTTGTCAATGTCAACGACAGTACGCTGAAAGGTTCTCCGCTGAATGAGCGTCTGACGATGTACGACATTGAGGCGGATCGTCCCATCAGAGAATTCAGGGCTAAGACTTCCAAGATGACCACAGAGGAGATGAAAGCCCATGTGGATGAGCTTATGGACGATTACTCGAAGATGACGAAAGAACAGACTGCCATCGTCAACAAAATCTTCCAGGAGGAACGCCAATCGCTCATACCGCTAGCTTTCGCTGGGGCGTATTTCGTAGACAATGGCTTGGAGGCCTACGATGAGTTGGTAAAGGAGCAGGTGCCCTTTGCGAGCCATCCCTATTTGAAGAAGGCAAAGGAAGAGATTGCTTCGTTGATGAAACCAGAGGGCGGAGAGAAGACGGCCTTCATCGGCAAGCAATTCACTGACCTGGAGATGGCAGACCCTGACGGCAAGATGCACAAGATCAGTGAGTTGGTTGGCGATGGCAAGTGGGTTCTTGTAGATTTCTGGGCTTCGTGGTGCGGCCCCTGTAGGGCAGAGATGCCCAACGTACTGGAGGCATATAATAAGTACCATGCTAAGGGCTTCGAGGTGGTAGGTGTCTCCTTCGATGATAAGAAGGCTGCATGGGTGAAGGCTATCGGGCAGTTGAAGATGCCGTGGCTGCAAATCTCCGACCTGAAGGGTTGGGACTGTGCCGCTGCTCCAGTTTACAAGATTGATGCCATCCCCGACAATCTTCTCATCGACCCTCAGGGCAAAATTGTTGACCGTGCCCTTCGCGGAAAGAGTCTGCACAATAAGTTGCTGAAGATCTTCGGAGAGTAGTCTTGATAATGAAAAGATTGTTTTTGACATCTGCCATTCTACTTTGGTCCGCATCTGCCATTTTTGCGCAAGATGTGAATATAGATATTGACGAAACAATGCTAAAGGTCGTAGATGACTCGCTGGTGGTGGATTCGCTGGCGAGCGACACTTTAGCATTGGATTCGATTGCTGAGCCTGTTGCTTTACCTTGGCCTCTGAATGTACAGGCGCGTTTGGATGCCATCGTTCATAGCCGACAGTTCGAAAGTACCCAGATAGCCTTGCAAGTGTACGACCTGACAGCAGACTCCGTGATTTATCAGTATAACGAGCGCCAGCAGATGCGGCCTGCCTCCACGATGAAGATGATATGTGCTGTGGCTGCACTTGACAAGTTGGGAGGCAGTTATCAGTTTAAGACGAAGCTTTACTATACGGGAAAAGTGGATTCCTGTGTCTTGCGTGGAAATGTTTATTGCAAGGGCGGTATGGATCCAGCTTTTAACGCTGACGATTTGAATGCCTTCGTGGAAAGTCTGAAGCGAATGGGTATAGATACCATTCGTGGTAACGTCTATGCAGACCTTTGGATGAAGGACAACGACCGATGGGGAGAAGGCTGGTGCTGGGATGATGATAATCCTACGCTCTCGCCTTTGCTCGTAGGCAAGAAAGACCGTTTCATGAGTCGTTTTGTGAAGGAACTTCATGATGCGCATATCGTATTGGTGGGGGATACACTTAAGGGGATAACACCACCGGGAGCCTTTGAGATTTGTTCCCGTTTCCATACGATGGATCAAATTCTGACGCGGATGATGAAGAACTCTGATAATCTCTATGCGGAGTCGATGTTCTATCAGTTGGCGGCTTCTACAGGCAATCGTCCGGCTACGGCAAAACTGGGACGTGAATTGATTAACCGGTTGATTCAGAAAATGGGATTGAACCCCGGGAATTATTACATTGCCGACGGTTCTGGCCTTTCGCTGTATAATTATGTGTCACCAGAATTGGAGGTGGCTTTCCTTCGCTATGCCTACGGACATGAGAATATCTATAACCATCTGTTGCCATCTATGCCCATTGGTGGTGTCGATGGTACTTTGGAAAACCGTATGCGCCAGGGTTTTGCGCATGGTAATGTGAAGGCGAAGACGGGTACCGTGACAGGTGTTTCTGCCTTGGCAGGCTATCTGACGGCTTCGAATGGTCATCGTCTCTGTTTCTCTATTATCAATCAGGGACAGCGGAAAGCCAATACTGTCCGCCCTTATCAGGACCGCATCTGCGAAGCACTGTGTAAACCATAATTGACAATGACAATGACGATGACTATGACTATGACGATGACAAAAAACTCTGTGTACAAAAGACTTAAACCTGGAACTATAATTGCATGGAAGAGATAAAAATATTTGTAGAAGACTTACTGTCAATGACAGGTCTTACGGGATCGATTATTCCTGTGCTGCGTCATGTCACAATGGTCGTTGTAGCGATATTGCTGGCATGGCTCAGTGACTGGCTGTGTCGTCGTCTGCTGGTACCTTTGGTCATGAAACTTACCGCAAAGACAGATGTGGAATGGGATGATCATTTGTTTAACCGTCGTGTGCTGATTTCGGCTTGTCACATTGTGCCTGCAATTGTCATCTGGCAGTTGTTGCCTATGGTGTTCTATCAGTATCCGATTGTCTTTGACATTCTGAAACGGTTGACGGCCATCTATATTACTGTAATGTCAACACGCACAATTGTTTGCATTATCGATGCCTTCCAGAATTATGAGAGTGAAGGGCGACGGAGCAACATGCAGCAATATGCACGTTCTTTTTCCAGTGTACTTAAGATCGTTTTGATGTTTGTGGCGGCTATCATTGTTATTGCCATTATCTTCAACAAGAATCCGCTGTCACTCTTTGCCGGACTGGGCGCTTTGTCAGCAGTACTCCTTCTTGTCTTTCAGGATACTATCGCCGGACTGGTGGCAGGCATTCGTCTGACCTCTAATGACATGCTTCACAAAGGCGACTGGATTACGGTGGAAAAGGCGGGGGTGAACGGTAATGTGGAAGATATGACGCTTACCACGGTCAAGGTGCGTAACTTCGATAATACCATCGTTACGATCTCGCCCAAGACGCTCATTAATGAGTCGTTCCAGAACTGGATAGGCATGCAGGAGAGTGACGGACGCCGGGTGAGGCGTAACGTGTACTACGATGTAAATTCCATTAAAGTCGTGGACGATGACCTGCGCCGGCATTTGTTGCAGAAAGGTTATTTCAAGGAAGACGAACTGGAGGGTCAGCAGGTGAACCTTACCCTTTTCCGCCGTTATATGGAACGTATGCTTGCAGGACGTGACGATGTGAATGAACAGATGACCTATTTTGTCAGTGAAGGAGAGGCCGGAACGAATGGCGTTCCCGTGGACTTCTATTTCTTTCTGAAGCAAAAGAAATGGGAAGATTATGAGCATCATCGCAGTGACATCATGGATCTTATCTATGCCATCTCGAAAGAGTTTGGACTTTCCGTTCATCAGTATTTTCCGGAAAAGTAAAAAGTGAAGAGTTAAGAGTGAAGAGTGAAGAATCTGCTACCGCGCGGGCATGTCCTGAAACATTCTCCTTTATTCTCTTGGAATGGTTTCGTGAGAACGGGCGTTCGTTGCCCTGGCGTGAAACTAAGGACCCCTATGCCATCTGGCTGTCGGAAATTATTCTGCAGCAGACGCGCATAGAGCAGGGTCGTCCTTATTGGGAGCGGTTCATAAGCCGTTGGCCACGGGTGGAAGACCTTGCGGCAGCCACGGAAGATGAAGTGTTGCGCGAATGGCAGGGACTGGGCTATTACAGTCGTGCACGTAATCTTCATTTTGCAGCAAAACAGGTGGTGGCTTTTGGACATTTCCCTGATACGCTGGAGGATATCAGAAAGTTGAAAGGTGTGGGCGATTATACGGCTGCTGCCATTGCCTCCTTTGCCTTTGGCATTCCCGCCGCCGTTGTCGATGGCAATGTCTATCGTGTTCTTTCACGCTATTATGGGATAGAAACCCCTATTAATACCACAGAAGGCAAAAAAGTGTTTTCAGTTTTGGCTCAATCACTTATTGAAGAACTACCGCAAAAGAAATCTCTCTCCTCTCAGTACAATCAGGCTATCATGGATTTTGGTGCCATCCAATGTACACCTCAGAGTCCCCGATGCTTACTTTGTCCGCTGATGGAGAGTTGTGAGGCGTTACGTTCAGGAAGGGTGGGGCAACTACCTGTAAAACTGAAAACCTTGAAGATTCGTGAGCGTCATCTTACCTATATTTATATAAGGTGTAAGGGATATATAGCTATCCATCGCCGCGGTTCCGGCGATATTTGGCAGGGTCTGTGGGAACCCTTTATAAGTGAAGAGTTAAGAGTTAAGAGTGAAGAATCTTTACTTATAAGAAAGAACGTGCGCCATGTGCTTACCCATCAGGTGATAATGGCTGATTTCTATCTTTTGGAAACCGATGAACGGCCAGAGCTTCCCGATGATTACATTTGGATTCCTGAAGCTGATTTTGAGGATTATGCCAAGCCCCGACTGATTGAGATTCTGCTTGACTCGCTTCCTCGTTCATAAAAATCAAGGCGACCCGCATTCTGCAGATGCGAGTCGCCTACAATACAATAACAATATCGTCATTTCCCATTGTTGACACCATCGTGCCGGGATTTTGAATGACCTTACATGATGCTGAGGGCTGTCATGGTCCCATTATTTTTATGTCTAATCGTCTGGCATTGTTGCCATTTTACATTACAAAAGTAATACGGTTCCACCTGAGATTGTCAAAAATAATTGGATTTCTGTTTAGGTTGTTGCGACATATGCCTTTATTTGCGACAGATTACAGGAAGAATCTCATAATCTGTCGCAAAACACTAAATAAAAGAAGAATAGGATAGCGCGAACCTCTCAATAGGAGTCTGGAGGTTCGCCCGGTTTTATCAGCCTTTAATCTTTATTCTATTTTTTCAGGGCTTTAACAATACGTCCGATGTAGAACGTATGTACACCAGCAGGGAAGTTTGCATAGAGACGGGCTGGAATGTCGCGCATATTCTCTTTTTCAAACGCATCGGCGTACATCAGTTCACATTCCAAAACCATTGAAGCTTCTTCATAATAAGGTGTTCCATTCTCTGTGTAGGCTGTATGCAGCCCCAAAGCAGCTGCTTTGTCACCGTCAGCTCCACTCTTCATTCCCATATATTGAAGGACATTCTGGTGTTTCTCATCGAAAGCCATAATCGTGAAATACTTGGACTTGTCCATGAATTTCTTTGTATAACGCTTTTCGGCAACATACACCGTCACCATATTGTTTTGTCCCCAAATGGTGCCCAGTCCGCCCCAGCCGATTGTCATGGCATTGCTCTTCTCACGGTCACCAGCGCAAAGCAGCATGCCCCATCCCGTGAAAATATTGAAAGGATTCTCAAAACTCGTCTCCTGTACGTCGAACTCAACAAAACCGCCGTTCTGGATTACAGGGGTAGCAGGTGTGTATTTCTTGCCAAATGAGTTGTAGGAGATATTCTCTTCCTTGAATTTCTGTTTAGGTGACGGCATATTATCGGGATACCCGATAACAATGGTGCACAACGGAATCATGCTCTCGGGAAGGTTCAAAATCTTTCTGACTGCCTTGCATCGTTCGAGGTTGGGATAGGTTCCTGTCCAAACAGCTCCTAATCCCATACCGTTCGCAGCCAACAGAATGTTTTCGGTTGCTGCTGAGGTATCGTGAATCCAGAAATCACGTCCGCCTCCTTCCAATGCTTTGTTCATGTCTCCGCAAACCACAATTGCCAAAGGAGCGCGTGCAGCCATTCCAGCATTAGGATTGGCTTTCGCCAGACCTTGGAGTACATCCTTGTCGTCAACTACCACGAAATGCCATGGCTGGCGGTTTACTGCCGAAGGTGCTGCCATGCCTGCTTTAAGCAGGTTTTCCACCTTATAGGCTTCTACGGCTTTATCCTGATACCGACGTACCGACGTTCTGGTCAGGATGTTGTTCATGACGGTCTTTTCAACTTGTTTCTCTTTGTTTTGTCTTCCCTGTGCCATAACATGAGAACTAGTCATTACCAGCATGAGGGCGAGAATGAGGGTTCTTGTTTTCATTATCTTTATAAAATAGTTGATTGATGACTTCAGCGGATGATTCCACGAGAAAACAATCCGCCCTATTTTTCTGCAAAAATAAGAAAATATTCGTAAAAACTTTTCCTTTTCAAAGAAATAATATAATTTTGCAAGATATGATACAACAGATTACATTCGGATTAACCGCAAAGCCACGTGGTTTTCATTTGATCACCAGTGAAGTGCTCAGCCATCTGCCCCAACTGCCACAAACGGGTATCCTTCACATTTTTGTCAAGCACACCAGTTGTTCGCTATCCATTAATGAGAACTATGATCCAGATGTGCGTGGGGATATGGAACGCATTTTCAATCATCTGGTACCCGAAAACCAGCCTTATTATGAACATACGCTGGAAGGCAGCGATGACATGCCAGCCCATGCCAAATCTTCTATATTAGGCGTTTCACTCACGATTCCCATCACACGTGGTAAACTGAACCTAGGCACATGGCAAGGCATTTATCTCTGTGAGCATCGCAATTATGGAGGCTCCAGAACGCTTGTCTGCACGATTATCGGTGAATGAACAGCCTGTTTGAGAATTATCTTACGGTGTTGTCGAGGTTTTTTCGGTGAGTGTCTGTACGACCTCATCGAGACTGCAACAGACAGCAGTGAAGAGTTTGTACATGAGTTCGGGTTCCACTTTTTCTGGCAGATAGGCCACAACAGGTTTGCCAGCGCCTGCAAACCACCCAGCTTCCGTATGGGCTGAACGGCCACATGGCAAAACGAGCACACAGGCGTCACAACGACGAAGAGCTTCTATGTCGTTTTGGAATTGGTGTTCGGCCAGAGGATGGTGAAGTTTTTCACGGTATTCAGCAGGACTCCATTGAAGCCAGTCTTCTCCGACAAGATGCCACTTGAAACCAGGATCACCTGAAGGAGGGTTACGGAAATCGTACACGTCAAAGCCAGCTTTACGCAGATGGTTGACGACTTCCGGATAATAGGTGTTGCGCCAAGAGGACGCGATGTAGAGAGTCATATTTAAGTGAAGAGTGAATAATTTTCGTATAGCGGAAAATCGACAAACAAATCGAGAATTAACGGATGGGAAGGCGGCGCCAGAGACAACGGGGGCATAGGCTCCAGAAAAATGTGAGGATACGGTAGCGCCAATCTAAAACATGGACATGACTTTTCCGAAGCACATAACGGACAATTTCCGAGGCAGCGGCGTTGGTATCCATGAGCATAGGATAGTTTGGCTGTTCACCAAGTAAGGGCGTGGCAACGAATCCTGGACGGATATCGGTAATGCGGATATTCAGATGGCGCATGTGAGCCTGCTGTTCGAGAGCTTCCAAATAAGTGTTTTGGAAAGCTTTCGTGGCACTGTAGGAGGGTGCTGCACCAAGTCCCTTTGTTCCCGCTATACTGCTAATAGCCGCTATTTGTCCACCCCCGTGACTGGCCATATAGTTATAGATGGCAGTAATGCAGCGGGTGAATCCCAAACCATTGGTCTCGACGGTGCCGAGTTCTATCTCAGGTTGAAGTTCCATATTTTGTTTCCCTATTCCAGAAACATGAAGATAAAGGTCAATGCCCCCCATTTGTTCCGTCAGTTGGAGCAGTTGTTTGTCAGCTTCAACATCGTTAACATCAATGCGTGCCGTGATGACTTGATTGGGAAAAGTGTTCTTCAAAGGCTGCAGCAGTTCTTCCCTGCGGGCTGCCACGCCAAGTTTCCATCCCTTTTCCAAAAGGAGTTCGGCGATGCGGAACCCCATACCTGATGAGGCTCCCATGATAATGGCACGTCCTGATTCCATTTTACAAATAGCGTTGTTCTACGACATCCCAATTAACGATTTGCCACATTGCAGCTAAATGATCTGCACGGCGGTTCTGATAGTCCACATAGTAAGCATGTTCCCAAACATCGAAGGTGAGCAGGGGAGTGAACCCGCGCGTGACAGGATTCTGGGCATTGCCTTCCTGTGTGATGATTAACTTCCCGTCTTGATCCTTTGAGAGCCAAACCCAGCCCGAACCGAAGAGCGTAGTACCCTTTTGCGTAAACTCTTTCTTGAATTCATCGAAGGAACCAAACTGTTGATTGATGGCCTCGGCCAATGCCCCTTTAGGCACATTGTCAGTTTGAGGTGCTTGGAGAGCCAGGAAGTAAAGGTTGTGGTTAAGAATCTGTCCGGCATTATTAAAAATGCCTCCTTCTGATTTTTTGACGATTTCCTCTAAGGAGAGGTCTTCCAATCCGCTTCCAGAAAGCAGATTGTTGAGGTTATTCACGTAGGTTTGCAAATGTTTGCCGTGATGTAACGCAATGGTTTCGCGGCTGATAACTGGTTCCAGTACTTCAGGAGCAAAGGGAAGTGTGATGAGTTCGAAAGGTTTCATAATAGTAGAACTTTATTATTGTTTCTGCAAAGATAATGTTTTTCTGTCATAATTGAAAATATTTACTGGCAATAAGTGTTGATTTGTAAGATTTGACGTAAATCAAAAAATAGGGCGCTTTCCTCGTTTGACGGGTCTGAATACTTGTGCAAGTTGATTGATTTGCTTACCTTTGCATTCCAATATTAAGATAGATGTGATTGAGACCTTTAGTGAAAGGTTTTGAAAGATGTAAGTAAAAAGATTGTTGTATTAAAGAAAAGAAAGGAAACAAAAGATGAAAAAATTGATGATTAAGATGTTAGGAATGAAAGCTTTTAATGAGTATTGCGAGAATTTCATTCGCCTCTATGCTGCTGAGTATGCAGCCTAAGAAAGAAAAGTTTGATAACAAGTATATCATCCAAGTCGGGCAGGACATTCGTTCTGCCCGACTTTTTTGTGATCAGGTTCTTCTTTTTTTTTCTTAAATTTCCACATTCCCTGTATACATTTTTATTATCTTTGCAGAAAATATAAAAACAAGTGCTGATGGAAGTAAGAGATGTGTTTGAGCTGCGTAAGCAGGGTAGGATAGAGGAAGCCTATGAGGCTATCCGACCGATGTATGCCGCGCATCAGGGACATTACACCACGATTGCGATGTTCTGGACAGCGAGCGATATGTTTAAATTGCGCGTTTCGCAGAACCGGACGGAGGAAGCGGTGAAGATTTTCAAGGCATTGTGTAGGCTGTATCCTAATCTGGATGACCAGGACCGGCGGGGGAACTCTACGATATTGCGTCATGCCTTGCGATTAAAGAATGTACTGAAAGGGGAATTCACCATGATAGATTTTCTGTCGAATTGGGGCTTCGACACGCTTTCTCCTGCCGACTGGATGGAAGAAAAGAATGAAGACCGGACCTTTCCTTCCACGGCGCAGCGACTGCTAGACTGCGTGATTTACGAACTGAAACAGATGCCCACGCCAGAGATGGCGCTCAAGTGTGTGCCGATTCTAAGGGCTGCTTTGGCGCATGATGCGCATGATGCCCGTCATCAGCAACTGAAAGAACTAGTGTATGAAATAGGAAAATGAACCCCCTGGACTACAGACCCACCCCAGCCCTCCCTATGAAGGAGGGAGTTATTAGTAATAAGTTATTGGAACTTGGGTTCCCAGAGGTGACGTTTCATGTCGACATGACTGTTTGGCTTGAATGTTACGCCTTCGGCTTCTAACAGTTCGCGCTGCTTCAACCATCCGGGAGCCGTTCGGCCTACAGCATTCACTACACGGTGGCAGGGTAGGGATGCACATTCGGGCGTATAACGGAGTGTACGGCCTACCATCCGCGAATGACTTGGCCATCCAGCTAACGTCGCAATATACCCATAGGTGGTGACCTTTCCGCAGGGAATCTGACCTACGATATTCACCACCGCCTCGCGGAACATTCGCGCCTCCGCGGCATTCATCTTGTCGACGTAGTCCTTCATGACTCTATTTTATTAGCGAAACAATACCTGCAACAAGCAATCCGGCAAGCCCGATGCCGAGGCCGAAAACAGTAACAGGGCCCGTCAGACAGGTAGTTGGCTGTCTTGTCGAAGTCGTGAACTGATAAACGGTGGTGGAATGCCATGTCTCGCCCGGACGGAGCACGGTGGAAGGGAATTCCGGATGATTGGGACTGTCGGCCAGGTGCATGGCTTCGAAACAGATGGCCGAACGGCAGGGATAGGCAATGCCCCGTTTGCCCTTTTGGTTGCCTTTCAGTCCGTTGGCTGTATAGATATGGAGCGCGGGCTCGGTGGTATAGACAATCATCTGGCGTCCAGCCTTCTGGTCTACGAGTGAGGCTTGCAACAGGAGTTCGCCTTTTCGGTTTTTCAGGACGAAGGAGTGGTCGTAGCCTTTGGTTATTGTCAGCTGTTCATCGTCTTTGTCAATGTCCTGTCCGATGGCTTTCGGTTTGCGGAAATCGAAGGGCGTGCCTTTCACCTTGCGGAAACCGCCGTCGAGGTTCTTCTGAGCATCGAAGGTGGCAATCTTCTTGCTGTTCACCATCAGTTCTTCGTGAAGAATGTCTTTCTCGGGATGACCTGAAATATTGAAGAACGAATGGTTGGAAATGTTCAGCACCGTAGGCTTGTCGGTGGTGGCTTCGTAATCTATTTTAAGGGTGTTTGCTGCTGTTAAAGTATAGGTAAGGGTTACCGTGAGGTTGCCCGGGAAGCCAGCTTCGCCGTCGGGCGAGAGATAGCGAAGGGTGAGTGAAGAGTCTGTCTTGCTGACCACGTCCCAAACCACATTGGCAAAGCCGGGCTTGCCGCCGTGTGAGATATTGCCCTTGCCGAAGCCTTGCAGCTGGTGTTCCTTGCCGTCGAGCACGAAGCGTGCTCCTTTTATCCGTCCGATATATCGGCCCACGGTGGCTCCGAAGTTCTGTTTCAGCGATATGTAGTCGTTGATGTTGTCAAATCCCAGCACCACATCCTCCATTCCCCGCTTTCCGGGAGCCATCAGCGAGACGAGCCGTGCGCCGAAGTTGGTGATGCAGGCTTCCATGCCGTTGGGATTGGTAATGGTGTAAAGGGCGGTCTGCTTGCCGTTGATGTCTGCCACGAAAGCCTCCGGCGAAAGTCCCGACTTTGTTTGTGCGGCCATAGACATACCGACAAGCAGCATCAGGATATGGATGATAAAAGTCTTTTTTGTCATAACAGATTGTATTTGTGCGCAAAGATATGGATTTTTCTCGAATAAAGACAAGCGTTTTGGATTTTTATGATTAATTTTGCAGTATCATTTAAGCAGACAGTCATGGAATTATTGAAAGCGCGTATCATGCAGGATGGCAAGTGCTATCCCGGCGGCATCTTGAAAGTGGACAGTTTTATCAATCATCAGATGGACTCCGACCTGATGATGGAGATTGCCAAGGAGTTTATCCGTCTTTTCAAGGATAAACCCATCAACAAGGTGGTTACGATCGAGGCATCGGGAATTGCTCCTGCCATCTTTGTGGGCTACCTGATGCATCTGCCCGTGGTGTTTGTCAAGAAGAAACAGCCCAAGACGATGGACAAGATGCTGGCCACGACGGTTCATTCGTTTACCAAGGACCGCGACTATTCGGTGTGTATTTCTGCGGACTATCTGATGAAAGACGACCACGTGCTGTTTATCGACGACTTCCTTGCATACGGCAATGCCGCCAAGGGTGTGATAGACCTTTGCCGGCAGGCCGGAGCCACCATCGAGGGGATGGGCTTCATCATCGAGAAGGCTTTCCAGCACGGCGGTGATTTCCTCCGTTCACAGGGTATCTGTTATGAGGCTTTGGCCACGGTGGAAAGTTTGGATAACTGTGAGATCAAGTTGAGAGATTAATACCTTGTGGGAGACATTATCCTCTGTTGATTTAATATGCAACGACCTGTTTCCTCAAAATAGTCCCATTAGGGGCCACACCCTCCAATGTGATAAGGTAGCGTTTAGATAAGTCTGAGGCATAGAATTTGATGGATGCTTTGCCGGAGCTGTCGGTGCAGACTTTGGGGTTCCAATAGAGCGTGGTACGGTGGTCTGGTCGGGTAGGGCTGCCGTTTCTTGTGTATTGTGGGGAAAAGAAATTCATCTCTGGTTTCCATCCTTGCTGTTTGATGGTGGCCATAGAGAGTGGTTTGCCGTTGAAATGGTAGGCAGCCTTCAAATGGACTTGTATCAAACCGCAAGCTGGAGCATTCATATCGAAAACCGTCAGGCGTGAGTCGCCACCCTTGAACACCTCTATCGACTCTATGTTGTAGGGCTGTAGCGACATCAGTTCTTCCCAGTCAGAACGAAAATCATCGATGTAGACGACTGGAGGTGCAGCCGAGAGTGTACGAACCAAATGATTGTTTACGGCATAGTTACCATCTGCATCCCGATATGCTTTCACTCCGAAATAACCGAGTAGGATTTCCATCGTGGCATACTTGTTAAGCATTGAATTATCTGCATATAAGGCTTTGTATGGTTCTATTTTCTTTCGGTTCACGGGTTTGTGCAGCCGTTTACCTTCTTTGATCACATCGGGCAATTCAATATAGTGGTCAATGCTGCCATACATCACTTGCTCTTGAGCCTGTTTTGCAAACCCTTTTGGAAGCGGCATGCGTTGCGTCTTCTCAATGGCTGGTATATGAAGCACAGGGTTATCTAATGGATATATCTCCAATTGGACCGAACGTGTAGAACCTTTTTGCCGCATACCTTCCAGCAGGTAGGTTGTACCGTCCGCAAAATCAAGACCCGTCAGTGTGAATCGTGAGCTGTCTCCCAGTTCATATACGCTGCGTTGCCCAGTATCGGGACGCACCAACATCAATTTGGGATGTTTGACCTCATTGAACAGCGTACCTTTCACTCTTCCCGAAATGGTTTGGGAAGTCTGGAAATTGTAACGGATATGAGCATATTGTTTTTGCAACATCCGATTGATGGGATATCGGGTCGGATTTTCAGATTGGTGCTGCAGATATTGAACGATGTCAGGTTGCAAGGTGTCACGCTTCACGACATCGTAGTCGGTCACTGAAAGTGAGAAGTTTCCACAAAGTGGAGTGCCATCATCGTTTTTTACATCTATGTTTATTTCAATTGGCTCATTTCGTTCGCCAGTTTTACTTGTGATATTGATATCCGGATGGCGACCGTTGTTAACAAAAACGGTTCGCTCTGCAAGAACATGTCCAGACTGGCGTTCCAGCAAGACCACGCAGACATTACCCGTTTTCAAGCTGGCTGTCTCTATGCGTAAAGGTTTTGCCGGGATTTGTTCTATTGTAATGATATTCCCACTGCCATAAACCACACAACAAAGTTGGTCTCTGCTCATCCCTTGGGGAGCCCTGGGTTGAATAAGCACATAGTCCTTGTGGCAGTTCACCTGTAACAGACTGTCTGCTGGCATACCTGACTCTGGAGAAATAGCAGACGGTACAAGCCAAACTTCGTCTCCACTATCCACAACGCTAATCTGTTTATAAAAGAAATGCTCTGCGCTGAAATTCCGCATCCATTGTGTATATGCCGCCAGCGTATAGGTTCCACGATGCAAGTTCCTTGGGAGGATGAGTGCATTGGCAAACACCCCATCACTATCACATCTAATGATAGCTCGTTGCACAAGCGTATCTGTAGCATTGTCGAGCAGTTCCATATTGATATAGCGTGAGCGGCTGATGGGCGTATGTGTTACAGCATCCACCAGATGGGCGCGGAACCAGAGTGTATCTCCTGCAACGTAGTAGGGCTTGTCGGTATGCACATAGATTTTCTCTTGTGGTACCTTCTCGTAATAATCCAGAATACGCGTCTCGATGTCGAGACTGTCACTTTTTTCTCTCAGCACTTGTAAAGCACGCTCCAAGAGCATTCGCTGTTCCGTGTCTGTAGTGAGGACCTTCATTTCGTCCACTTCGCTGGTGATGCTCTTGAATTGTTGGACTGTCAGCCGACCGTGAAAATCACTACACAGCTTTTGGATCACCAAGGCAGCAGCCTGATTATTGGACGTGGCATGGCCTGTATATTTTTCTTTCACATAGAGCATCTTGGCTCTCAGATCTCGATAGTTGTCTGTCTGTTGGGCTAATCCAGTGACTGATACCAGTAACCAGCAGAACACAGTCAGTAAATATCTCATAGTCCATCCTCCTTCTTTTCTTTCGTGTCCACTACTTCAGCAGACTGTTCTCCTTTATTGATTTCTCCGATCATGATGCGCTGGACAAGACGCTGCAGACGCGCGTCTGCCTTGATAATCTGTTCTGCCTGCGTTGCATAGTCGCTATCACTCACTTCATCGAGCTCTTTCTCCAAACGGGCAATATAGATTTGCAGACTGTCCACCGTTTTGACCTGTGACGGCTTTTCTTCAACTGGTGAGGTTGCTTTAGTCATACGGACAGGCTGCTGAGGCTCTGCGTTGTGGACGGTATCTGGCATAATCGCATCTGTAGCGGGTTCTTCGTCTGCAGGATTTGTATGATAGACCTTTGTGACAGAACTTTCGTCAATATCTTGAGGCCACAATAGGGTAGCTCCTGCCACTACCGCCATAACCAATATAGCCGCGGCTGCCCAACGTGCAAACCTTCGCCGATGACGTTGTGACACAATCCGTTCATAGGTGTCTGTTTCATCCTCTTCTATCCAGGCATCGATGTCAGCTTCTTGCCGTAACATATTGGCAAGGCGATGCTCCTCTTCGGGAGTTGTCTGCTCATTCAAGAATTTATCAATCAAATCATTCATTATCTATCTCCTTTCGTCATTAATATTTCTTTCAGTTTTCGTTTCGAAACACTCAGCATTACGCTGATGCTTCGAGGTGTAATGCCCGTGACAGCATTGATTTCTGCGATGTCCATCTCGAGTTCGTACCGCATGCGAAACAAACGACGTTCTGCAGGTTTTAACTGAGCAACCGCCCTTCGAAGCTGAAGGATGGATTCGTCTGTTACCATCTGACTGTCAACCTGTTTGCTTTCAGCTGTCTCCTGCTGGATTTCCACAATCTGGAGTTTCTGACGTTGTCGCCATTCACTCACACAGAGGTTTCTGGCCATTTTCATGGCTAACGCTTCTGTTCCTATGCGCATATCAATCCGCTGGCGAATCACCCAAAGCCGCATGAGCGTTTCTTGGGCGATGTCTTCTGCCATGTCATTATCCCCGAAAAATCTGCGTCCTACATCTAGCAGACGCGGACGCAACTTTATGGCGATATGTTCAAAGTCAGAAACTGTCATCATACCTATTATACGCAAAATGGAACTGGATGTTAAGTAGAACAGGCAAAAAAGATAAGAAAAATACCAGCCTGATTGATGGCATTGCCTCTGGCGATGATGACCGTTACGGCGGTGATGACGAGCAACTCACTGAGGTCATGATTACTTCTTTTCCACTAACTCAATCTGCGGGTTGATGGAAAGTAAGTGTTGGATGAATTCTTCTTTCTTCCGGGGTGAAATGACGACATCGTCGTATTTGTTGTAGCTGATGCGTAGGCGGTCGAGCGAAGCGGCCGGGCTGCTGACGATGGTATGTGTGGGCTCGATGCTCTTTATTGTATTGATGTCGATGACCATCTTGCCCATTGCCTGGTGAATGATGAGTTGCGATTCGTTGATTTCGTACTTGATGCTGACCATCAGATACACCAAAGAGATGTAAAGCAACAGATTGATGAAAAATGGAATCCACTTGCTGCTTACTGCAAGCGAGATGAGGATGCAGCCCATGATGAGGCTGATAATCAAAATGAGTGTGATGGATACTTTGGTGGGATAGACGGTCTTCATAGGGGCGGATGCATTAAAAAAAGAAGGGAATGAGCCGGCTTTGGCGCATTCCCTTCTATATTAGATGATGTTTTATGCTTCGGTATTCTCAGCAGCCTTGAAACTTTCAAGGTCTTCCACGCGGAAGTTCTTGATGTAGGCAGCCTTGCCGCAAACATCTTCCTCTGCCATGCGAACATAGACATTGGCAGACTTTTCGAAGAGTTCGGGAGCCTTGGCAGCATCACGGATGATGAGCAGTGACATCACCAGTTCGGCAGTCATGTCGTACAGACGACGCGACAGGAAGTCGAAGGCATCCTGCGACTCGAGGCTCTTGGCGTAGTTGAGTGCATCTTCGTAAACAGGAACCAATCTCTCGATTCTCTCGAGAAGTTGAGAGTTGAGAGTTGAGAGTTGAGAGTTTTTAAGTTCTGCCAGCATCTCCTTGATGTTGTTGAGCATGGTGCCGTTAGAGATGTAGCGGATAGCGGCCACCACCTGCAACTGCGTGGTTCCCTCGTAGATAGAGAAGATGCGAGCATCGCGGAAGAGGCGCTGGCTCTTGTACTCCATGATAAAGCCCGAACCGCCGTGGATGCTGATGGCATCGTAGGCATTCTGGTTGGCATACTCAGAGTTCATACCCTTAGCCAGCGGAGTGAAGGCATCGGCCAGACGCTTGTAGGTCTTGCACTCCTGCTTCTCCTCGGGAGTGAGCTTGCGGTCGCGTTCAATATCCTCGAGGCACTTGTAGATGTCCACGTAGGCGGCTGTTTCGTAAAGTAATGAGCGACCAGCATCGAGTTTTGCCTTCATGCGAGAGAGCATGTCATAAACAGCTGGGAAGTTGATAATCTTCTCGCCAAACTGTGCGCGCTCCTTGGCGTAGGCCAGTCCTTCGTTGTAAGCTTCCTGCTCTACACCTACTGACTGAGCAGCGATACCCAGACGGGCGCCGTTCATCAGAGCCATCACATACTTGATAAGTCCCAGCTTGGTAGAGCCGCAAAGCTCTGCCTTGGCGTTCTTGTAGGTCAGCTCGCAAGTGGGGCTTCCGTGGATACCCAATTTGTGCTCAATGTGACGCACGTTTACACCGCCCTGGCGCTTGTCGTAGATGAACATTGACAGACCACGTCCGTCCTTCGTGCCTTCCTCAGAACGAGCCAGCACGAGGTGGATGTCAGAGTCACCATTGGTGATGAAACGCTTCACACCGTTCAGGCGCCAGCAGTTCTCCTTCTCGTCGAAGGTGGCCTTCAGCATCACGCGCTGCAGGTCGGAACCGGCATCGGGCTCTGTGAGGTCCATTGACATACCCTCACCAGCGCAAACGCGGGGGATATACTTCTGGCGCTGCTCTTCTGAACCGAACTCATAGAGCGTGTCGATACAGCTCTGCAGGCTCCAGATGTTTTGGAAACCAGCATCAGCAGCCGAAATCATCTCAGAGAGCATAGAGAACACTGCGTTAGGCAGGTTCAGACCGCCGTAACGGCGAGGCATACTTACACCCCACAGACCAGCCTTACGGGTGGCGTCGAGGTTCTCGTAAGTCTTAGAGGCGTAGATCATACGACCATTCTCGAGGTGTGGACCTTCGAGGTC